>NZ_JCAQIA010000051.1:0-19720 GCF_059621085.1 Halochromatium sp. NSM3
CCGAGAGGAGCCTGATTAATTGACTCAACTATAGATCAAAATGCTAGGAACTATAAAAAGGGCTGCATCCGCTGAGTTATGATGCCGTCATGGCCTGGATCGCTCTCATCATCGCGGGACTCTTTGAGTGGGGCTGGCCCCTTGGCCTCAAGCTAGGACTCTCTGACAACGGGCTGCACTGGGGTTGGCTGGGGTTGGCTGAGCTTCAGTCTGTTCTCGATGCTCGGCAGCGGCACGCTGCTGATGGTCGCCCAGCGCACCATTCCCATGGGCACCGCCTACGCGGTCTGGACCGGTATCGGTGCGGTGGGGGCGTTCGTCATCGGGCTATTGGTCTTCAGCGAGCCGGCCACGCTGGCGCGGTTCTTCTTCGTTGGCCTAATCGTGGTCGGTATCGTCGGGCTGAAACTGGCCTCGCCGCATTGATGATGTCGAGCCAGCGGCGCGGCTGCAGCAGACGCCAGCGTGGGCTATGATCAAACCTTGGTGCTTGGAGATGTTGACCAAGTCGATCACGGCTCGCGGGATCGCGATCGGCGAGCAGGGCGCGTTGGATCATCATCAGCGATCGCGGATGAAGTCATAGATGTTCAAATAATCCTGTCCCGGATGGTTCCAGGAGTAATCGGTACGCATCGCGTTCTTCATCAGCTCGCGGAAGTGCTCGGGGTATTGGTAGTAGCAGTCGATGGCGCGGATCAGCGCCGATTCCAGCCCCGGCACATCATAGTTGTCGAAGCGGTAGCCGTTGCGCTGGTGCAGCGGGCGGTCGGAGTGGTCCTTGTCGAACACGGTGTCGGCGAGGCCGCCGACGGTGCGCACCACCGGCACCGTGCCGTAGCGCAATGCGATGAGCTGCGTCAGGCCGCAGGGCTCGAACTGGCTCGGCACCAGCATGATGTCGGCGCCGGCGTAGATGAGGTGCGAAAGGTCCTCGTCGAAACCGATCTCGAGATGACAGTCGGGGCTGTCATTGAGCATGTGCTTGAGGCCCCAGAAATCGTTGTTGATGCCCTGATCGTGGCTGGAGCCGAGCAGCACGAACTGGGCGCCGCGCTCGAGGGTCGAGAAGATGGCGTGGCGTACCAGTTCCAGGCCCTTTTGCGGGTCGAGCCGGCCGATGAAGGCGACGATCGGCTTCTCGTTATCGGCGAGCATGAGCCGGTGGCGCAGCGCGCGCTTGTTCTCGTACTTGGCGTCGAGATTGTCGAGACCGTAATGCGCCGGGATGTAGCGGTCGATCTCGGGGTTCCAGACATCGTAGTCGATGCCATTGACCACGCCGCCGTATTTCATGTGGTGGGTGTGCAGGGTCGGCTCGAGGCCGAAGCCTTGGCCTTGATCCTTGGTCTCGAAGGCGTAGCGCGGCGAGACGGTGGTGACGAAGTTGGCGTAGACGACGCCGCCCTTGAGCAGGTTCAACGCGTTCTTATGCTGGTTGTCGCCGAGCCGGTGCCAGTCAAGGAAGCGCTCGGGCTGGTGCAGGCCGGTGGCGCGCAGCAGCTCGACGCCGGTCACGCCTTGATGCTTGAAGTTGTGGATGGTCAGACAGGCGCGCGGATGGGTCATGCCGAGGCGCTGGTAGAACTCATACATGAACACCGGCACCAGCGCGGTCTGCCAGTCATGGCAGTGGATGATGTCGGGATGCTTGCCGGACTGCCAGAGGTACTCGATGGCCGCGCGCGAGAAGAAGGCGTAGCGCAGCACGTCGTCGGGAAAGCCGTAGATGCCGCCGCGATTGAAGAAGTTATCCGGCGAGTGCGGCTCGATGAAGAAGCACTTGCGATCGTGGACGAAGCCGAAGTAGACGGTGCAGTGGATGGCGCCGTCGTACCAGGGCACCCAGAGGTCGTTGTAGACCGGATGCAGCTCGAAGATGTGGTCGTAGCGCAGGTTGTCGTACTTCGGCAGGATGATCTCGACATGATTGCCACGGATCGCCAGCTCCCGGCTGAGGCCGAAGACCACATCGGCGAGGCCGCCGATCTTCGCGACCGGCGCCATCTCCGGCGTGATGTGGACAATGAACAGGCTCGGGCGTGACGGATGATGAACCGCAGGCGGTTCTGGTGTTGGTTCCGGCGTGGCTGGCGCTGGTGTTGGATCGGCGGCCGGCTCGGGGTCGGTCGGAGCTGGTACTGGTGCCGGTGCCGGCTGTTCAGCGCTGGGTCGTGGCTCCGATTCCGGTGGTGATGTTGGGGCTGGCTCCAGTGCGCGGGTTGCGCTTGGTTCCACCGCCGGGATCTCGGGCTCGGCTGCCGGCCCCGCCTTGGCCTCCGCCGCGCCGGTCGCCCCAGTGGTCGTTGCGGTGACTCCAGGCTTCCGCTTCGGCTCGGGATGGGCCGTTGAGTCCGGGGTCGATGCAGACGTCTTGGCTTCGGGAGGAGCACTCACCTGGGCGGATTCGGCTGCCTTGCCGCGTGCCGATGTCGACTTGGGCGCGGGCGATGCCGACTTGGACGCAGGCGATTGATCCGGGCTGGAGTCGCTGTCGACTTTGGACTTGCGCTCGTTGGTCGCCTCAGTAGCCTTCGCGGATGGCGTCGTGGTTGCACCCTTGCGGCTCGCGGTTGCCTTGGTTTTCTTTGTGGTGGTTGGCTTTTTGGCCATCGCTACTCACCTGCGCGATCTGGGTCATTCGAATGCTGGGCGGGCCCATTGGCCCAGCCCGGTCCTTGGCGTACTCGCAGTGTGTGCTGCCCGCTCAGTCGGCCGCCTTGGCTGTCGCGTCGATTGCCGCGTCTTGTGCGGCAGTGTCCTCGGCGGCAGGTGTTGGCACCGGTTTGAGCACAATGCCCGCCAGCGGCGGTAGGGTCAGTAACAAGGATTGCGCATGGTTCATCCAGGGCACCGGCTCGGCGCGCAGCGGGGCGTTGCCATTGTCGACGCCGCTGCCACCAAAGGTGGTTGCGTCGGAGTTGAAGACTTCCTGATAGGCACCGGCAACCGGTACCCCGATCCGATACTCGCGGCGCGGTACGGGCGTGAAATTGAGCGCAATGACCAGATGAGCGGGCCGGGGCGCGGCCTGATGTTCCGGCTGATGCGTGGATGCTGAGGCCGCCTCTTGCGCCGCGTCCCCATCCTTGCGCTGGTAGACGAGCACCGAGTTGTGCGCATCATGGCAGTCGATCCACTCGAAGCCTTCGCCAATGAAATCGCGCTCATGCAGCGCGGGTTCGTCCCGATAGAGCCGGTTGGCTTGGCGCACCAGCTGTTGGATGCCCTGGTGGAGGGGGTACTCGAGCACATACCAGTCGAGGATGCGCTGGCTATCCCATTCCTCGCCCTGTCCGAACTCATTGCCCATGAAGAGCAGCTTCTTGCCCGGATGGGTGTACATGTAGGTGTAGAGCAGGCGCAGGTTGGCGAAGCGCTGCCATTCGTCTCCAGGCATCCGATAGAGCAGCGAGCGTTTACCGTGCGTGACCTCGTCGTGCGAGAGCGGCAGCAGGAAGTTCTCGGTGAACGCATAGAGCATGCTGAAGGTCAGCGCGTCCTGATGGTACTGGCGGTGGATCGGGTCTTCCTTGAAGTATTCCAACGTGTCGTTCATCCAGCCCATGTTCCATTTCAGGTCGAAGCCGAGGCCGCCGACATAGGTGGGCCGCGTGACCTGTGGCCAGGAGGTGGATTCCTCGGCCATCACCAGCGTGCCGGGCACCTGGTCATGGACGATCTCGTTGAGTTCACGCAAGAAGGCGATGGCTTCGATGTTCTCGCGCCCGCCGTATTGATTCGGTACCCAATCGGTGCGCGAGTAGTCCAGGTACAGCATGGAGGCGACGGCATCGACCCGCAGCCCGTCGATATGGAATTCCTCGAGCCAGAACAGCGCGCTGGAGATGAGGAAGTTCTTCACCTCGTTGCGGCCGAAATTGAAGATCAGCGTCTCCCAATCCAGATGCTCGCCGAGGCGCGGATCGGCATGCTCGAACAGGGCGGTGCCATCGAAACGCCCGAGCCCGTGCGCATCCTTCGGAAAGTGCGCCGGCACCCAATCGAGGATGACGCCGATGCCATTGGCGTGGCAATGGTCGACCAGGTAGCGGAAATCGTCCGGGCTGCCGAAGCGGCTGGTGGGGGCGTAGTAGCCGGTGGTCTGGTAGCCCCAGGAGAGGTCGAACGGATGCTCGGTGATCGGCATCAGCTCGATATGGGTGAAGCCGAGATCCTTGACGTAGTCGACCAAGCGTTCGGCGAGGTCGCGATAGTTCAGCATCTCGCCCTCGGGGCCGCGCTGCCAGGAGCCCGGATGCACCTCGTAGATCGTCATCGGGCTGCGCTGCCAATCATGCGCGGCGCGCGCCATGCGCCAGGACTCGTCGCGCCAGCGGTACTGGGTCGGCGGCTCGACGATGCTGGCCGTGCTCGGGCGTACCTCGAAGCGTCGACCATAGGGGTCGGCCTTGAGCAGGATGGCGCCCTCGCGCGTGCGGATCTCGAACTTGTAGAGCAGACCGGGCGGCAGATCGGGGATGAACAGCTCCCAGACGCCGTTGCCGTGCACGCGCATCGGATGGCAGCGACCGTCCCAGGCGTTGAACTCACCGACCACGCTCACCCGCGTCGCATTCGGCGCCCAGACCGCGAACAGCACGCCGGCGATGCCGTTGGTCTCATGCACGCGGGCGCCGAGCAGGCGGTAGGCGTGCCAATGTCGGCCCTCGCCGAATAGGTGCATGTCGAAGTCCGGCAACTGCGGCGGGAAGCTGTAGGGATCGTGGGCAATGTGCTCGCGGTGATCCTGATCGCGCCAGATTAGCCGATAGTGCTCGGGTAGCGCCTCGGCGGCGCCGCGCCACTCGAAGATGTCGGTGCCGCTGACCCGGCTCATCTCCTGCTGGAGTTCGGCGATGGTGACGGTCTCGGCTTGCGGCAGGATGGCGCGTACACAGACCTTCTCGCCGTCACGATGGCGGCCGAGCACGGCAAAGGGGTCGGCGTGAGTGGCTTCGGTCAACTGTTGCAGCGTGGCGGGGAGTTGATTGTGGCTCATCCAGGATGCCTCGTTGTCAAGGAGATGGGTCGCGATATCGGGCGCGTTAAAGGATGTCCTTGGCCGGGTCCAGGCCCTGCTTGCGGACGTACATCAGCAGTTCCTTGGCACGCCCCATGGTCTGGGCGAGGGTGCGCAGATCCCGTGGCAGGTTGTCATCGATGGCTCGATTCTACGCGTTCGCGCGCTCTTGAGCCTCATTGGTCGGGCATAATGTGCGCCCGAGAGCCGGCGGTGTGCGCCGCTGGCGTTGGAATATCGGGCCGTTGCGGACATCCTGTTTATGCGTATCAAGGTTTGGGATCTACCGACACGCGTCTTCCACTGGACGCTCTTTCTGGCCGTGAGCGCCGCGCTCCTGACCGGCCTGCAGGGCGGCAACTGGATGGTCTGGCATGAGCGCATGGGGCTCGTGATCTTGGGGCTGTTGGCGTTCCGTCTGGTCTGGGGTCTGGTCGGCTCGACCTATGCGCGTTTTGCACAGTTCTTCCCGACGCCAGGCAAGATGCTGGCTTATCTACGCGGTCATTGGCAGGGCGAGGGGCACAATCCGCTCGGCGCCCTGTCGGTGTTCGCGCTGCTCCTGGTGATCCTGTTGCAGGCTATCAGCGGGCTGTTCAGCAACGATGACATCGCTTTCAATGGTCCGCTCTACGACCTCGTGACCAAAGCCACGAGCAATCAACTCACCAGCCTGCATCGGCAGGGGCTGTGGGTGATCCTGGCGTTCGTGGGCTTGCACATCCTGGCCGTGCTGTTCTACACGCTGGTGCGGCGCAACAATCTGATCCGACCGATGATCACGGGCTGGAAGCCAGCGCCGCCCAATGACTCGCACGCAGGCTCCGCGCGCGGTGGGCCGCTGTGGGCCTCGCTGCTGGCGCTGTTGGTCAGCGCGCTGGTGGTGTGGATCGCCGCCGGTGGTCTGCTACCGGCGCCCCCACCGCCGCCTCCGCCTGGCACCGTGCCGAGTTGGTAAGGCCGCGTTGGTCAGAAAGACGCGAGCGGCATTGTGGCGCGAGACCCATCATGGCCTCGCGCCTTGGCTCCTGAAGGAGCCAGCCGCGCGAGGATTAGTCCTTGCGGAACTTGTCGTGGCAGCCCTTGCAGCTCTCACCAAGCTCGCCGAAGGCGGTCTTGGCTTCGGCCTTGTCGCCAAGCGCGGCGGTTTCGGCCATCTGGTTGGCCGCTTCGATGAAGGCCACGGCGACCTTGCCAACCTCTTCCTGGTCGGTGAACAACTCCGGTTTGACGCGGGTCTTCACATCACCGATGTCTTGGTCGGTGCCTGGACCAAAGAGCGCGCCCATGCCAGAGTTGGCGATGCCGGCGATGGCGTCGGCGGCGGCCTGAACCTGTTGTTGATTGTAATCGCCTTCCAGGTTCGCCTTGATCTTGCCCATGTTCCAGGACATGAACCGATAGCCGGCCTGGCGGGTCTGGATCTGCTCTTCCGGCTTCAGGTCGGCGGCAACGGCGCTGCCGATCAGACCAATGGCGAGGCCACCGAGCAGGGTATGACGAATCAGTGTGTGCATCTTCATGTCTCTATTGTGGGATTTGGTAGGCGCATCATACCCAAGCCCCAGCGCGTTTGGGCAACACCTGACGTGCGGGGCGACCTGAGCCGACGCCCGCACGCGATGATCGCCGAATCGACAGCCGGACGCTGCTCTCGGCGCGGAAGCGCGTCACGCGCTGGGCGGACGCGCTGGGCAGATCAGAGCGCGTCGTCGCGCGTTGACGTCTTCCAGTCTTCGCCTACACTCAAGCGGATGTGCCTACAGGATGTGTGCTTATCACCCATAACCTCGAATCGACTGGTACACGATGCAATCTCTAAGCCTCAAGGCGAAATTATTAACGGCCGGGCTTGGCGTGGCTGTTGGCCCGCTCGCGATCGTTGCTGCTTTTTTGTCTGTTCAGGCGGGGGTGATCTCCGGCCTCGCAAGAGAGGCGATCGTGGAGCAAGGCCATGAGCAGATGGAAAAGGAGATCGCGGGCATTATCGACACCGTGGAGATCACGCAAGCATTGCTCCAGGAGGCCGTCAAAAAGCTACTGAGTTTTGCCTCGGACAAACTGGATCAGCTAGGCGGGATCCATTTCTCGCAACAGGAAACGGTCGCATGGGATGCGGTCAATCAGTACACTGGCACGCGCCGAACGGTTCAGATTCCAGTGGCAGTGGTTGGAGACTCAATCGAGCTGGAACGCCAAGAATCATTCGAGCGCGAGGTGCCCCTGGTCGACGCGATTGGAGAACTGACGGAGGATACCGCGACGCTCTTTCAGCGCATGAATCCCGCCGGCGATATGCTGCGTGTCGCAACCAATGTGAGCAAGGACGGCAAACGGGCAGTCGGCACCTTTATCCCGGCAATCAATCCAAACGGTGAGCCGAATCCGGTGTTGTCCGAGGTGCTGGCCGGCAGGACCTATATTGGTCGCGCCTTTGTCGTCGATCGCTGGTATGTCACCGCCTATCAACCGCTGATTGGAGTCTCGGGCCAGGTTGAAGGTATCCTGTATGTCGGCACGCCGGAGTCAACGGCGACTCAGCCTTTGCTGGACCAACTGGCGAGCAGGCGGATTGGCGAGACCGGATACATCTTCATTCTGAATACGAAACACGAAGACGCTGGACGCTATGTGCTCTCGGCCAACCGCGAGCGAGATCAGGAAAACGTCCTCGACAGTCAGGACGCAGACGGCCATCCGTTCATCCGAGACATGATCGAGCGGAGCCATCGGCTGGAACCAGGCGAGACCGCGTTGATCGAGTATGCGTGGCAAAATCCTGGCGAGACTGCGCCCCGCACCAAGATGGCTATCTACACCTATTTTCCAGATTGGGATTGGTTGATCGCCACGAGCGCATACGACAGTGAGTTTTACGCGGCCGCGCATGAGGTCGAGCATTCGATCAAAAGTGTCACCAACTGGGTCTTTCTGCTCACCGCCGTGATGGCCCTGGTGGCGAGTGCGGTCTTCTTCCTGCTCACGCGCAGCCTCGCGGGTCCACTGACGCGCATGAGCCAGGATCTACAAGCCGGTAGCTCGGAGACCGAGAAGGCCTCGGAGCAGGTGTCGGCCTCCAGTCAGTCCCTTGCCCAGGGTGCCAATGAGCAGGCGGCCGCGCTTGAACAGTCGACAGCCAGCATGCAGAGCATGAGCGAGCTGTTGACGCAAAATGCCGAACTCTCGCGTCAGACCCGTGAGTATTCGCAAGAAGCAGAGGGCGCCGCCAAGAATGGCGTGTCTTCCATGCAGCACCTCAGCGGCGTGGTCCAGCAGATTGGTGAGTCGATCACCGAGCTGAATAGTGCCATTGCCGAGATGCAGTCCTCGACCGCGTCTATTTCCCAAGTGATTGACACGATTGATAATATCGCCTTTCAGACCAATCTTTTAGCGCTCAATGCCTCGGTTGAGGCGGCGCGTGCGGGGCAAGCCGGCGCTGGTTTTGCGGTCGTTGCCGAAGAGGTGCGCAACCTCGCGGTCAGGGCGACCGAGGCGGCAAAGGAGACGGCGTCGCTGATTGCGCGCTCCGTGCAGGCGAGCGAGAAGGGCGTGACGATGAATGCCACCGTGGTCTCGCTCCTGAATGAGGTCAAGGACAAGGCTGGAAGCGTCGATTCGGCGCTCGCCGATATCGACGCCAGTGTCGGTCGCGTGCATGGGGCCATGAACGCGATGGATGCCGGCGCCAGGGAGCAAAAAGAAGGCATTGAGCAAGTCACGACCGCGTTGAGGCAAGTCAACGATGTGACCCAACAAACAGCCGCCAATGCCGAGCAGGCGGCGGCCGCGTCGGAGGAACTCGGGGTTCAGGCCAATCGCCTGCGGCAGATCGTGGAGCGCCTAAACGGTCTGATCCAGGGCGGGTGAGCAGGAACTTGATGATCAGTCGGCGTCGAGATCGCGCCAGACGATCTGGTCGCGCCCCTGTTCCTTGGCTTGGTAGAGCGCCTGGTCGGCGGTGTGTTTCAGGGCTTCGGCGTCTGTTGCCGGTCGCTGCCGTTGCGGCTGATGGGTGCTGCCGCCCAGGCTGATGGTGATGTGATCGCGTACCGGCGAATAGGCGTGTGGAAGCGCCAGGGTATGGATCGCCGCGCGCATCTCCTCGGCGATCTCCCGGGCGCCATCGGCATCGGTGTCGGGCAGCAAGGCGACGAATTCCTCGCCGCCATAGCGGGCGACCAGATCGGCCGAGCGGGTCGGCACCTGTTGCAAGGCTTGCGCGACCCGACGCAGGCAATCATCGCCGGCGCCATGACCATAGTGATCGTTATAGGGTTTGAAATGGTCGATGTCGATCATCAGCAGCGAGAGCGGTTGCTGGTGGCGCGACTGGCGGTTCCATTCCTGCGTGAGCTTGCGGTCAAAATAGCGCCGGTTCGGGATCTCGGTGAGGCCATCCTGGAGCGCGATTTTCTCGAGCAGATCGGTCTTGAGCTTGAGGCTGACCTGATTGTGGACCCGGGCGCGGACGATGGCCGGATTGAACGGCTTGGAGATGTAATCAGCGGCGCCGAGCTGCAGCCCCTTGGCCTCGTCCTGGGCTTGATCCAAGGCGGTGACGAAGATGACTGGAATCGCGTGGGTCGCCTCATCGGCCTTGAGTTCGCGGCAGAGGGCGTAGCCATCCTGATCCGGCATCAGGATATCGAGCAGGATCAGGTCCGGCCCCGGCTCGCGCCGCGCCAGCTCCAACGCCTTGACGGCATTAGTGGCGGTGATGATCCGATAATCGTCCTTGAGCAGCTTGGCCAGGGCGTGGATGTTGGCGGGCTGATCATCGACGATCAAAAGCGTGGCGGGCTGTTCTCTCACCTCATGCCTCCTGGTGTGGGTCGGCAATGCGCGCGGCGACCTGTTTGAGCAGGTCGGTCGCGCGGTCATGGTCGAAGGTCTCGATGTGGGTTTGCAGCTCCAGGGCTAGGGCATCGTCGACGTACTCGCGGATGACTGCGGTGACCTCGTCCATCAAGGCCTCGTCGATCAACTCGCCGGCGGACAGGGCTTGCAGGATCTGCTCGATGGTCTCCATGCTCGCGCTCGGGTCTTCTTGGCGGGCCTGATCTCTGGTGGAGCTGCGGGTAGGGCCGTTGGCGGAGCTGCTCGGGCGGCGGCTGGTGCTGCGGTGGGGCAGCGAGGCCAGACGCGCGCACGCTTGGCTCAGGGCCTGGGCCAGTTCCTCGCTCGCGGCTGTTGGGATCGGCGCATCGCTGCGGCAGGCGCGGTCGATCTCGGTGGCGATCGCCGCCAGGCGTTCGGCGCCGAGCGTGTTGGCCAGCCCTTTCAGGGTATGAATCAGGCGCTTGGTCTCGGTGGTCCTGGGTGGTTGCTCGAGTGGCTCGCCGAGGGGGGCGAATTCGTCCTCGAGCTGGTGCCGGAAACGATGCAGCAGGTTCAGATAGAGCGCGGCATCCTGGTCGAGGCGATCGAGCCCGCGTTGCAAATCAAACCCTTCAAGTGTAGCAGGCAAGGGCACGCCAGTGGACGCTGATGTGCTCCGTGGCGTACTCTGTGGCGTGCTCCGGGTGGGCGTGTCAGGCGCAGATGCTCGTGCGGATTCGGGCACGGATTCGGGCGCGCGCTGGGCGCCGGTTTGGGCGCTTGGCTGGGACGCCGGCGGGTCAACGTCTGCGCTCGGCAGCCAGGTCTCCAGCAAGCGAAACAGCGCCTGCTTGTCGATCGGCTTGGCGAGATGGTCGTTCATGCCGGCAGCCTCGGCGCGTTGGCGATCGTCGTCCATGACCGCCGCCGAGAGGGCCAGGATCGGCAGCTCGGGATGTTGGGCGCGGATGCGTCGGCTGGCCTCGAAGCCGTCCATGACCGGCATCTGCAGATCCATGAGCACCAGATCGACCGGTTGCTCGGCGAGCCGCTCCACCGCCTCGCGGCCGTTGTGCGCTTCGATGATGCGCGCGCCGGTCTTCTCCAACAGCGCGGTGGCGACTTCGCGATTCAGGCTGTTGTCCTCGACCAGCAGGAGGGTGCGACCGGCCAGGTGGGGTGGCGGTGGGTTCTGTTCGTTCGTCGCTTGTTGGCTCGGCGCCTGCTCGGCGCTGGCGCGGGCCATGGCGTCGAGCAGCGCACGCGGGGTGATCGGTTTGCTCAGGAAGGCGCTGTAGAGCCCGGCATGCTGACTGGGTCCTTCCTGGCTGTAGGCGCTGATGATCAGCGCCGGGATCTGGGCGTCGGTCAACGTGCCTTGCGCGCGCAGCGCGTGCAGGCGCTCCAGGGTGGCAAGGCCATCGAGTTCGCCGGGCATCTTCCAGTCGATGAGGATGAAATCGAACGGCAGGCCCTGGTGTTCAGCGGCCACGACAGCCTCGATCGCGGCCTCGCCACTGCCGGCCTCGACGACCGTCAAGGCTTCCTGCTCGAGCATCTCGCGCAGCACCTTGCGCGCGGTGACATGGTCATCGACCACCAGCACGCGGGCGCCGCTGGGGATCGCCTCGGCCGGCCGTGGCGCGAGCGCGGCCTGCGATGACAGTGGCAGGCTGAGTTCGAAGCCGAAGGTACTGCCCTGGCCGGGGCGCGATGCGAGCCTGAGCGCGCCGCCCATCTGCTCGAGCAGCCGGCGGCTGATGACCAGGCCGAGGCCGGTGCCGCCATAGTTGCGGGTCGTCGAGGTGTCCGCTTGTGAGAAGGGCTGGAACAGCCGCTGCTGTTGCGCCTCGCTCATGCCGATGCCGGTATCACGGATCTCGACGCGCAGATGCGCCTGTTGTTCCGGCTGGGGGAGGAGTCGGATCTCCAATTCGACCTGCCCCTGCTCGGTGAACTTGAGGGCGTTGCTGAGCAGGTTGGTCAACACCTGCCCGAGGCGCAGCGAGTCGCCGACCACGGCGGGCAGTCCATGGGTGTTGCTGTGGAAGATCAGCTCGATGCCCTTGGTCTCGGCGGCGGCGGCGAACAGGGTCTGCATCTGCTCGAGCAGATCGTCGAGGTGGAACGGGCGCGCTTCCAGTTCCAGCTTGCCGGCCTCGATCTTCGAGTAATCGAGGATGTCGTTGATGATGCCGAGCAGCATGCGCGAGGAATCGCGAATCTTGCCGAGATAGTCACGCTGTTTGTCATTCAGCGGGGTCGTGAGCAACAGCTCCGAGAGCCCGATGACGGCGTTCATCGGCGTGCGGATCTCGTGGCTCATGTTGGCCAGGAATTGACTCTTGGCCTGATTGGCGCGCTCGGCCGCCTCTTGCGCCTGCTTGATCTCGGTGAGGTCGTTGTAGACCGCGACAACCTCGCCGGAGGAGAGCATGAAGAGGCTGTTCTCGCGCCAGCCCTGCAGTTGTTCATCCTCATAGCGCGCGAGTGGAAGCTCGACCGGCTCGCCGCTGCGCGCGACCTGCCGTAAGGCCCCCAGCAGTCCCATCTCCTCGACCGCCGGGAAACACTCGGTCAGCCGGCGGCCGATGACCTCCTGGCGTGGGTGGTGGTCCATGCGCTCGGCGGCGGCGTTGTAGTCGGTGAAGACGAAATCCTGGCCGTCGTCGACCGGGCGGAACACCGCGACACCACTGCCGGTGTTCTCGAAGATGCCTTGGAAGCGCTCCCTTTCCGCTTCCAGGGCCTGCTTGGCCTGCTTGGCCTCGGTGATGTCGAGAGCGCTGCCCCGATAGCCCAACAAGGTGTCATTCTCGGCGAGGATCGGCGAGGCATGAGTGCTGACCCAAATGGTGTGGCCATCCTTGCGCAGAATGGGACTGACCAGCCCGTCAAACGACTGGTGTTTCGCAAAGCCCTCGAACACGGTGGCCTTGAAGGCCTCGCAGCCGTTGGCCGGATGCAGATCGTAAAAGTGGGCGTGGCCGACAAGCTCGGCGGGCGCGTAGCCCCAGACGCGCTCGGCCACTGCGCTAAGGTAGGTATAGCAGCCCTCGGCATCGACCTCCCAGGTGACGGTGCGGCTCTGGGCCGCGAGCTGTTGCAGGCGCTGCTCGCGATCGCGCAGATCGCGCTGCGCCTCCTTGATCGCGGAGATATCCTGGATGATCGACCAAATGACCTCGCGCCCTTCCGGCGTCTGGGTCTTGAAGCCTTTGAGCAGCACCGGGTAGCGGCTGCCATCCTTGCGAATGTATTCCTTCTCGAACGGCCCATAGAAGCCGGTCTTGCGCAGCGCGTCGAGCGCCTGCTGTTCGAGCGGCAGATATTGCTCGGGGGTCAGCTCCCAATAGTTGAGTTGGCGGAATTCCTCTGCGCTATAGCCGGCGCGCTCGTGGACGGCGGCGTTGAATTCGAGGAAGGCGCCGGTGGCGAAATCGTTCATCGCGATGCCGACCGGCGAGCGCTCGAACAGGCCTCGGAACTTGGCCTCCTCGGCGGCGAGCCGGCACTCGGCGGCGATGCGGTCGGTGACATCCTCGTTGATGCCGACGACCCGAAGCGCGCGCCCCTGCCCGTTGCGGATCACGCGCGCGAGCCCCCTGAGTGTCCTCGACGCGCGATCGTTCGCGCGCTTGATCTGGATCTCGATATCGAAGTGTTGGTCGTGCTCGACCAGCGCCCGAAACGCCGCTTCGGCTTGTTGCAGAGAGTCCGGTCGTAGCGTATCGACCCAGTCTTGGAAGCAGCCTTGGAACTGCGCCGGATCGACGCCGTAGAGGTCGAACATGCGCGCATCCCAGAACAGCCGGTCGTGCTCGAGGTCATAGTCCCAGATCGCGAATTCGGCGGCATCGGCGGCCAGTTGCAGGCGCTCGCGGCTCTCGATGAGCTGCTGCTCGGCCTGTTTTTGCTGGCTGATGTCGCGCAAGATCGCCATGATCCGTGGACGTTGACTCAGCTCGACATAGGTCGCCGAGACTTGGATGTGTAACAGATGGCCATCTTTGTGGCGATGCAGGGTCTCGAAGGTATCATGACCCTGGCTGATGATCTTGTGGACGTGGGCGACGGTCTCTTCGGGCGTTTCCTTGGCTTCGTAGTCGCCGATGCTTAAGCGCGCGAATTCCTCGGCGCTGTAGCCGAGCTGGTCATGCGCGCGGTGGTTGAATTCGAGCGTGGCGCCGTTGGCCGGATCGATGACGACCATGGCGTCGGGTGAATACTCGAACAGGACGCGGAATTTCTTTTCCTGCTCTTGCAGCTCGCGGTTCAGCGCATCACGCTGCTGTTGATGGTCCTTGAGCACGGCGAACCAGCGGTTGTAATAGAGGCTGACCAGATCGCGTTGGCTGACCAGGCCCAGGAGCTGGCCATCGCGGTCCACCACCACGACTCGCTTGATGCGGTGGTGGCGGCAGAAGGTCAGCGCCTCGGCGATGGTCGTCTCCTCGTCGAGGGTGCGCAGCGGTGCGGTCATGAGTTCGCGCACCGGTGCCTGCCAATCCGGCTCGGCACCGAGCAGCCTGAGCAGATCGCGCTGGGTGAGGATGCCGACCGGGCGCGCCTCGCGCATGACGAGGCTGGCGCTGACACGCCCCTGATCCATGCGCTGCACGACGTCTTGCAGCGGCAGGGTCTCGGGCACCACCAGCGGCTGGATGCCGTGCAGCAGCTCGCCGAGGCTTTGCATCTCGGCCAGCACTTGCGGGTCGAGACTGCCGGCGAGATCGGTGTAGCTAACGATGCCTTGCAGCTCGCCGCTCTGGTCGACCAGACAGATGTGCTCGGAGTGGTTGCGGATCGCCTTGAGTCCGTCCAAGGTCGAGGCCTCTGGATCGAGCAGCGCCGCCTCCGGCAGGTCCAGTTCCGAGAGCGACGTCGACAACGGCAGGCCTTGGACCTGGAACGACAGCAACATGCTCGAGAGCACCAGGCGGTAGCCTGACTCGGTACTCACCACGACATCGCGGATGTTGTGGCGGTTCATGGTCTGGACCGCCTCGGCGAGCGTGGCCGTGGCGGGTAGGGTGATGACATCAGCCGTGGCGATGCTGCGCAATGTCGGGAAAATCATCGGCATCTCTATTGTGCTTGGTCCTTGGGCGCGTGGAACCGGCGCGCAGCCGCACTCTACTGAGCGCGACCCTGCGGTGGCCAGCACAATCGTCGGTCGAGGAACCATCCGTATAGACACGCAGACAGGACGCATCGCTGGCCGCGATGTCGGTGCCGAGCCATTTGCGGAAAAAGATGCTCCACCCGGATTGCCTGTGACTCGATGGCGCCGAAGTCATCATTTCACGGTAAAGTACAGCGCTCATCCTGCCCGATCCCTGCCTTAGGAACCTTGCCGTCCATGGCCATCCTAGTCGCGCTCAATCACAAGACCGAATACCGCTTCGATCGATCGGTGGCGCTCGCCCCGCATACGGTCCGGCTGCGCCCGGCGGCACATTGCCGCACGCCGATCCGCTCCTACTCGTTACGTGTCGAACCGAGCGAGCATTTTCTCAACTGGCAGCAGGACCCGTTCGGCAACTATCTGGCTCGTTTGGTGTTTCCAGAGAAGGCCAAAACACTGAGCGTCGAGGTCGACGTGGTCGCGGAGATGATCACGGTCAATCCGTTCGACTTCTTCGTCGATGAGCACGCCTACCATTATCCGTTCGCGTATGACGCGCAGCTGACCAAGGAGCTGGCGCCCTATCTGGAGATCAAGGATCGCGGCGCGACGTTCGATGCCTGGGTCAAGAGTATCGATCGCAGGCGCCGTGAGACGGTCTATTTTCTGGTCGATCTGAACCAGCGCCTGCAAGCGATGATCGGCTATGTGGTGCGCATGGAGACTGGCATCCAGAGCTGCGAGGAGACCCTGACGCTGGCCCGTGGCTCCTGTCGCGATACCGCTTGGCTGTTGGTGCAGACTCTGCGCCGACTCGGGTTGGCGGCGCGCTTTGTCTCCGGCTACCTGGTGCAGTTGACCGCCGATGTGAAGGCGCTCGATGGCCCCAGCGGGCCGGAGGAGGACTTTACCGATCTGCACGCCTGGGCCGAGGTCTATATCCCCGGGGCGGGCTGGATCGGGCTCGATCCCACCTCCGGTCTGTTCGCGGGCGAGGGCCATATCCCGCTCGCCTGCACGCCGGACCCGGTCTCGGCCGCCCCCATTACCGGCGCGACAGGCGAGTGCGAGGTCGAGTTCTACTTCCACAACCGGGTCAAGCGCATCCATGAGGATCCGCGCGTCACTAAGCCTTATACCGAAGAGCAATGGGCGGCGATTGAATCGCTCGGTCACGCCGTTGACGCCGAGCTGCAGGCGCAGGATGTGCGCCTGACCATGGGTGGCGAGCCGACCTTCGTCTCGATCGACGATATGGAGGGCGCCGAGTGGAATATCGCCGCGCTCGGGCCGACCAAGAAGGGGCTGGCCGAGGAGCTGCTGCTAAGGCTCAAGCGCCAGTTTGCGCCGGGCGGGATGCTGCATCTGGGGCAGGGCAAGTGGTATCCGGGCGAGCAGCTGCCGCGTTGGGCGCTGTCTTGCTACTGGCGCAAGGATGGCGCGCCGGTGTGGCAAGATGAGGCGCTGATGGGCGATGAACGCCATGATCAGGGTCAGGGGCCAGAGGAAGCGGCGCGTTTCATCCGTACCCTGGCGACCAAGCTCGGTGTCGATCCGGAGCATGCGCAGCCCGCGCATGAGGATGTCTTCTACTACCTTTGGAAAGAGTCGCGGCTGCCGGCTAACGTCAATCCGCTCGACAGCAAGCTGAAGGATCCGATCGAGCGCGCGCGGCTGGCGCGGCTCTTTAGCCAAGGCTTGGATCGCATCGCCGGTTATGCGCTGCCGCTGCGTTGGGCTGGGCTGACCCTCGACGGGCAGGGCCGGGAGATTGCCGGGAGTGATAGCCGAAATGACAGCCAGAGCGCGGACGAAACTGGGAGCCAGCCTGGGGGCGAGAGCGAGGGCGAAGGCCAGAGCGAAGACCAGAGCGAACGCAAACGCGGGCCTCGTCGCCACAGTGGTTGGGTCAGCGTGCGCTGGACGCTGCGCGAGGGCAACCTGTTCCTGATCCCCGGTGATTCACCGATGGGCTATCGGCTGCCGCTAGACGCGCTGCCCTATGTGCCGGATGCCGAACTGGACACGCATCCGCCGCGCGATCCCTTCGAGCCGGTGGCGCCGCTCGCCGCGCCGCGCCGCTTGGGCCAGCCGCCGGGTGTAACGACAGGTGGGCCAACGGGTGGGCCAACGGGTGCCTACGATGAGATCGCGCAGCGCTATAGCCGACTGGTGGAGCCGAATCAGCCGCGCCAGCCGATCAATGAGCAAGGGCTGCATCCCGACGAGATCGCCCGTCGCCATGGCCGTGAGGCGTTGCCTGAGGATCATCGCCAGCCGCTCGCCGAGCAGGCCTCGCTGCCGGATGACTATCCAGCCAAACTGGTGCGCACCGCGCTCTGCATCGAAGCGCGCGAGGGTCGGCTGTACTGCTTCATGCCGCCGCTGACCCATCTCGAGCATTGGCTGGAGTTGGTTGCCGCGCTCGAGTCGACCGCCGCCGAGACCGACCAGCGCATCATCATCGAAGGCTACGAGCCGCCGCGCGATGCGCGCCTGCAGAAGCTGGCGGTGACGCCAGACCCAGGCGTGATCGAGGTCAACGTGCATCCGGCCAGTTCCTGGGATGACTTGGTGCGCGACACCCAGATCCTCTACGAAGAGGCACGCCAGACCCGGCTCGCCACTGAGAAGTTCATGCTCGATGGCCGCCACACCGGCACCGGCGGCGGCAACCATGTGACCCTTGGCGGCCCGACGCCGGCCGACAGTCCGCTGCTGCGCAAGCCGGATCTGATCCAGAGCCTGATCACCTATTGGCAGCATCATCCGAGCCTGTCGTATCTGTTCTCGGGCACCTTCATTGGCCCGACCAGCCAGGCGCCGCGGGTCGACGAGGCCCGCGACGATAGCCTCTACGAGCTGGCGATCGCCTTCCAGCAGATGCCGGCCGGCCAGGTGACCCAGCCTTGGATCGTCGATCGGGTGCTGCGCAATCTGTTGGTCGATGTCACCGGCAACACCCATCGCACTGAGTTCTGCATCGACAAGCTCTACTCGCCGGATTCGGCGAGCGGTCGGCAGGGGTTGGTCGAGTTTCGCGCCTTCGAGATGCCGCCGCATGCGCGCATGAGTCTGGCGCAGATGCTGCTGCTGCGGGCGCTGGTCGTGCGCTTCTGGAAGCAGCCCTACACCCGTGCGCCGATCCGCTGGGGCACCGAGCTGCATGATCGCTTCCTGCTGCCGCATTTCGTCCGCCAAGATTTCGAGGATGTGATCTGCGATCTGCAGCGCGCTGGCTATGCCTTTGAGTCGGCCTGGTTCGATCCCTTCTTCGAGTTCCGCTTTCCGCACTATGGCGATCTGGTCACCGCCAATGGCATCCGGCTCGAGTTGCGCGGCGCGATCGAGCCTTGGCACGTGCTGGGCGAAGAGGTCACCGCGCAGGGCACCGCGCGCTTCGTCGACTCGGCGGTGGAACGGATGCAGATCAAGGTCAACGGGCTGACTGACACACGCCATGTGGTGAGCTGCAACGGCCGTCGGCTGCCGCTGCGCCCGACTGGCCGCAAGGGCGAGTACGTCGCCGGCGTGCGCTTCAAGGCATGGAGCCCGCCGTCGGGCTTGCATCCGAGGATCCCGGCGCAGGGACCGCTGATCTTTGATGTGGTCGACCTCTGGAATCGGGCCAGCCTGGGTGGTTGCAGCTACTACGTCTCGCATCCCGGTGGTCGCGCCGAGGAGCGCTTCCCGGTCAACAGCTACGAGGCCGAGAGTCGACGGATTGCGCGCTTTCGGCACATGGGGCATACGCCGGGCGATATCGATCCGCCGCCCGAGGAGCCGGCGGGCGAGTATCCGTTCACGCTCGACCTGCGCTGGATGTCGGACGCGAGGGTGAGCTGATCTTTCGCCTCATCGCCGAGCATGCGCGCTGTCGCAAGCCGGTGCGCGGCTCTGGTAGAACAGGCGAGGCATTGAGACAATCGGTCGATGATGGTCAAACCCTTAGCCTTGGAGGCATGACCGATGGAAGCCCGTAAGCTCAAGACGATCGATGATTTGTTGTTATCCAACGATGAGCGCGTCGAGCTGATCGGTGGCGAGATCGTTCGCCGACCGATGGCGAGGTTTCAGCATGCGATGGTGCAGGGCAATGCCCGCGCTGAACTCAATGCGCTCACCCGCAGCTCCGGCCCCGGCGGCTGGTGGATCGCCACCGAGGTCAGCGTTGCCTACGAAGCGCACGAATGCCCCTCTCACGATCTGGCAGGATGGCGCAAAGAACGGCTGCCGGGGATGCCGAGCGGGGTCATGGATCTCGCGCCGGATTGGGTGTGCGAGATCGTCTCTCCCGGCCATGAGCGCAAGGACACGCTGCACTTGCCGCTGCTGCTGCAGCGCCACAAGGTGCCTTACTACTGGCTGATCTGGCCCGAGGATCGCACCCTGATCGCGCATGCCCTCGAAGACGGCCACTATAAGGTCATCGCCACGCTCAAGGACGAGATCAGCGCCCGCATTCCGCCGTTCGAGGCGATCGAGCTGGATCTGGCCTATATGCTCGGTGTCGAATAACCGTTCCTCGAGCCATGGAAAAACGTTCCATGCATATGAGCCGAACAGTGTTGCTCACGATTGGCGGGTCCAGCGCCCGCGATAGAGCGCGGCCACGGTGGCGGCATCGGCCTGCTCGGCGGGCAGGTGGGTCAAGACTGCACGGGCTGCTCGAACAGCGCGCCATCGCCACCGTTCCGATACCCGGGCAGGCGCTCGGCCCGGGCACCGCCGAGTTCGTCGATCAGCTG
>NZ_JCAQIA010000052.1:0-19379 GCF_059621085.1 Halochromatium sp. NSM3
GGGGTTTTTTTTTTTTTTATCTTCCCTTCTTTAACTTTTTTTTCCGCCCCCGGGCGGGGGGGGGGCGTACCCCCCCCCCCCCCGGCGCCCCTTCCTTGAGAGGAGCTTGCCAACATGAAAACCTTTCTCTGTAGGTTTTGGCAAAGAGAGGAAGGCGCCGAAATCGTTGAGTGGGTTATTGTCGCTGCCGTGCTTTTAGCCGTTGCGGGGGCTAGTTACGTTTTGTTAGGAAACTCGATAAACGGTGCCGTCAATGATGTCGGCGAGCAGGTCAAAACGGCGGTGGGATATGAAGACCCGGAGGATGGCGAAGGTGACGATGCCGGCCCCAAATAGCCCGACGCCGATCCTAGCCTATAGAGTCTTGAGATCCATATCAAAACAGCTAAAAGCTCGGGCTCACTGGGCAACACCCCGCCTTCATTGGATTCGGTGACCTTCCCCGTCTCGCCGCTCGCCTATGGCTTAGCTGCGGTTCTCGCGTTACTTGCGGCGACGATTGATCTCAAGACCCACCGCGTCCCGAATGCACTGACACTGACCTGCGCCCTGCTCGGGCTCGGGCTCGCGCTTGTCGTCGGCGGGCTTCCTGGTCTGCTCGGCGCTCTTGCCGGGTTCGCCGTCGCCTTTGGCCTACTCCTACCCGGCTATCTCCTTGGCTTCACCGGCGGCGGCGATCTCAAACTCGCCGCTGGGCTAGGCTGTTTCTTGGGGCCTGAACTCAGCCTCGCCGCCGTGTTATTCTACTACCCGCTGGGCGCTGTGGTGGCGTTGCTGTTCGCTGTTTATGCGGCGTACTCTCAGGGACGCTCGGGGCCGTTCGCCCGCTATCGGTCGATGGCGCGGACCTTGCTTCGATGTGGGCGGCTCACCTACATTAGGCCAAGCGCGAACGAATCCATGGGAGCCCGCCTGCCGATGGCCCCTGTCATCGCCTGCGCGGTCTTGGCGGCGCCGTTTCTTTTCGGTTGAGCCTTCGCCCTATCAGCATATCGCAGCGAGGAAGTCGGTCAGGTGAAACTCAGCGGCCTAGCTATCCTACTGATCGCGCTCGTGCTGGCGGCGGGGGCGGTTTTCCTCGTCAATGAGTGGCTGGATGCCCAACAGGCGAGCGTGACGGATCGGGAAAAGGCGTTGAGGGCGGAAATGGAGGCGATTGAGGCCGAGCTAGAACAGATGCGGCTTGAGGCGGCCAAGGAGCCAGAGCCGGAGACCGTGCCGATGCTATTTGCCGCAAGGGATCTATCCGTCGGCACCAGGATCGACGAAGAGGCCGTGAGTCTGCGCAATGTGTCTCCGGTGGAGAGGCCTGGGGATGCTTTCAGCAGGCTTGGTCAAGTGCTCGGCGATTTCGTGATCGAGGACATCCCCGAAGGGGAGCCGATCCTACCGACCCGTTTGACAAAAGACACAGCGCCCCCCTTTGCGGCGTATATCCCGTCTAATATGCGTGCCATAACAATCGATATCGATGACGCATCCGGTCAGCTGAAGTTGATCGAACGCGGCAACCTTGTCGATCTGCTCATCATCTCGGGCGGTTCCAGCGATGCGTTGCTCCTCAAGCGATTGGAGAATATCAAAGTGCTCGCGGTAGGCCAAAATTTCGACGAGAGTCGAATGGATGAAGTGACGCGTGGTGCCCGATCGGTGACCTTGGAGGTCACCCGCGATCAAGCCGAGTTATTGGCTCGAGCAATCGTTGTTGATAACAATAAGATAAGGCTGCTCTTGCGGAATCAAGATAGAGACGAATTTGAGAAAGAAGAAGCTATAAAAAGGTTGATCTTGATTCGCGGCTCGGAACAATGCATAACCACTGCCGGGCGGCCCTGCTGATGGACGGGAGGAGGTCATGACCGTGCAATGTTTGGGCTCTCCGTGGCGCTGGAGGCACCTGCTCGTGCTTCTGCTCATTGGCTGCTTAGCATTGCAAGTACAGGCCAATGGCGCTTTTGACTCAATGCGTCCGCGTCCGCAAAGTGATCAGGGCACGATCACCGTGCCGCTCGATAAATCGCGCGTCCTCGAACTCCCCGTGCCGGCCGCCCGGATTTCTCTTGGCAACCCCGCCATCGCCGATATTCTCTCGATCAGCGAGCGCCAGATCTACATCAACGGCAAGCGGCTCGGCACCACCAACATGATCCTCTGGGGCGAGGACGACGCAGTGCAGCGCCAGATCGGTCTGGAGGTCACCCACGATCTGCAAACGCTGAAGGAAAAGTTCCATCAGTTCTTGCCGCGCGAACAGATTCGGGTCTCCTCGGCCGGGGGCGCCATTGTCCTTAAGGGTGAGGTCTCGAGCCCATCCAAGGTCGATGCCGCCGTGCGGCTGGCCAGCAGCTTTGCTGAGGGCGGGGCTGAGGGCGGGGATGGCTCGGTCATTAACCTGCTGCAGGTTGGCGGTGCCCAACAGGTGCTGCTTGAGGTCAAGGTGGCGGAAGTGCAACGCTCGTTCGGCAAGCAGATGGGCATCGATTTCCTTGGCCACTATGATGGTGGCAGTGTCACCATCGATCTCGTCAATAATGCGTTGACCGGAATGGAAGGGGGGTTCGGTTTGCCCTTGCCATCCACTGGCGTGGCACTGAATACGCTCAGTGGCGGTAACTTCGCTGGTACCGGGCTGGCCTTGGATATCGCCCAGTCCCAAGGGCTCGCGCGCATCCTCGCGGAGCCCACCCTGACAACCCTCAGCGGACAGGAAGCCGATTTTCTATCCGGTGGCGAATTCCCGGTGCCGGTTTTTCAGAGTGGATCGGTCGAGGGTGGTTTCCAAAGCACCTCGATCGAATTTAAGGAATTCGGCATCAAGCTCAAGTTCCTGCCAATCGTGCTCGACAACGACCTGATCAGCCTCAAGGTCAACGTCTCTGTCTCCGAACTCAGTGACGAAGCCGCTGTCATCGTCGGCGCGAGCAACGTCTCGTCGGTCACGGCGGTGCCCAGCTTGCGCACGCGCGGCGCGGATTCCACGGTCGAGGTGCCGAGCGGCCAGGCTATTGCTATTGCCGGCCTGCTCAGCGAGACCTCCCGCAGCAGCGGCGACCGCTATCCCGGCCTCGGTGACATCCCCATTCTGGGCAGCCTGTTCCGCAGCCAGCAATTCGAGAAAAGCCAAACGGAGCTGGTGATCTTCGTCACTCCGCGCCTAGCGCGGCCGTTCGACGCTGATCTGGTCAAGCTGCCAACCGAGGATTTCGTCGATCCCAGCGATGTCGAATTCTATCTCCAAGGCCGGCTCTACGGCTCCCCAGGGCGAGATCGGCCAGACGCCGCCGTCGGGCAGGGCAAAGGCCGTCTCGGGCCGGACAAGAGCGGCTCCGAGGGTCCGTTCGGACATGATCTATAACGAGCGCCTCTAGATGAAGACCTTGATCTCCTTGCTGATCACCGCCGGCCTGCTCGCGGGTTGCGCCGAGCCCACCGTGCTTGATCCGCCCTTCGGCGAGTCCGTGCGCCACATGATCGCCGCGCAGACCACCGACCCCGCGCGCGACCCCCTCGGCTTCGATGGCGAGAAAGCCATCAACGCGCTCGAGGCTTACCGGGAAAGCACGGGGCCGCTCGAGGACCTTGGCGATTTCGGCGGAGAAGACTAACCCATGCTCGTCTCCCTTGAGCTCCTCATCGTCGGCCGCTCGTCCGAGATGGTCGAGCAGCTCACGCAGCAGCTCGCCGAGCAGCAGATGCTGACGCTCACGCCCTATGTCGCGTCCACCAACAGCTTGCCGCACGAGGCCTTGCACCCGCCACCGGATGCGATCCTGTGCTGCGTCAGCGCGGACTGGCGCGATGGCGTCTGGGAGCTGATCGAGGCGATCCCCACGCCGCGCCCGCCGCTGTTCGTCATCACATCCAATAACGACATGGACTTCCTGCGCATGGCGATGCGCGAGGGCGTGCGCGATGTGTTCACCTTGCCTCTGAAGGTCGAGGAAATCACGAATGCCGTCTCGCGCATCGTGCGCGAGGAGCGCGCCCGCCGCAGCGGCGCCGGCTCGCGCCTGATCTCGTTCATGAACTCCAAGGGCGGCAGTGGCGCGAGCCTGATCGCGGCCAATGTCGCCATCGCCATGGCGCTGCGCGCGCGTGCCGATCCGCGCCTGCTGTTGATGGATTTCGACTTCCAGTTCGGTGGCTTGCCCACCTATCTGGATCTCAAGGTACGCGACGGCCTGATCAAGGCGTTGCAGTTCGTTGAATCGCTCGACGAGGTCGCCTTGCGGGCCTATATTCAACGCCATGATAGCCAGGTGCATCTGCTCGCCGCAGCCATGGACGAGATCATCATCCCCGAGGATGTCAGCCCGGCCCGGGTCGAGGTGATGCTTGAGACCATCAACGGAATCTACAACAACATCCTGGTGGATCTCCCGCACCGCATCGATGCCACCATCGCCGCCATCCTCCAGCACTCGGATGTCATCGCCCTGGCCACCCAACAGACCATCGCCCATCTGCACGAGACCAAGCGCTTGATCTTCCTGTTGCACAAGCGTCTCAACATCGACAGCGATCGGCTGCTGCTGGTCATCAACCGCTTCGACCGGCGCGCCGAGGTGGGCCTGAGCGAGTTCCGCGATGTCTTCCCAACGCTGGCCATCCAAACCCTGCCCAATGATTACGTGCGCGCCTCCGAGAGCATCAATCTCGGTCAGCCGGTGTGCGAAAAGGCCCCAAAATCACCGCTGGGCATGGGGCTGACGCACCTCGCCGAGGTGCTGACGAGCCAGACGCTGATTTCGGACGAGGAGCCACCCGACCCGGCGCGGCAAGGATGGCTAGGCTTATTCAAGCGTAAGAAGGGCGATTGACCTAGGAGCCATCCGCATGCCCATTAGCCGCAGATTGAGGGGGTTGAGCGCCGAACCGCCGTTGACGCCACCCCAACCGACCTCAAGCCAACTCCCGCCCAGCCAGTCCCCGCCGAGGCAGATCTGGGCGCGCGCCATGAGCACGGGCGGCACCGCCCTCTCCGGCATCGAGCTGGAATGGAAGCGCAATCTCTTCGAGGGCCTGGTCAAAACGCTCGACCTCAGTCAGACCACCAACATGGAGCCCGCCGAGGCCCAGCGCCAGATTGGTGACACCTGCGAGCGGCTGATGGCGGAGAACCCGCCGCCGGTGGGGGTCCCGCAGGCCACGCGCTCGCGCATCATCGGCGAGATCCAAGACGAGATCCTCGGCCTTGGGCCGCTCGAGATCTTGCTCAAGGATCCGAGTGTTTCCGATATTCTGGTCAACGGATACTCGGATATCTATGTCGAGCGCCGCGGTAAGCTCGAGCGCACGCCGGTGGCGTTCGACAGCAACAATCACCTGATGACCATCATCGAGCGTATCGTCTCGCGCGTCGGCCGCCGCATCGACGAATCCTCACCCATGGTCGACGCGCGCCTGCCGGATGGCTCGCGCGTCAACGCCATCATCCCGCCGCTGGCGATCGACGGCCCTAGTCTCTCGATTCGTCGCTTCCCGGTCGATCGCCTGACCATGGAGCGGCTGTTAGAGAACCATGCCCTCAGCCGCCCCATGGCGCAATTCCTCGCTGCCGTGGTCGAGGCGCGGCTGAACGTGCTCATCTCCGGCGGCACAGGCTCGGGTAAGACCACGCTGCTCAATGTGCTCTCGGCCGAGATCCCGTCCGATGAGCGCATCATCACCATCGAGGACTCCGCCGAGCTGCAATTGCAGCAGCCGCACGTGGTGCGCCTGGAGACCCGTCCGGCCAACATGGAAGACAAGGGCGAGGTCAATCAGCGCGACCTGGTGCGCAACGCCCTGCGCATGCGCCCGGAGCGGATCGTCCTCGGCGAGATCCGTGGCGCCGAGGCGCTCGACATGCTCCAAGCCATGAACACCGGCCACGACGGCTCGCTCACCACCATCCACGCCAACACCGCCCGCGACGCCCTCTCGCGACTCGAGACCATGGTCGCCATGGCCGGCTTCAACCTGCCCACCAAGCCGCTGCGCGGGCAGGTCACCGCCGCCCTCGACATCCTCATCCAGCTCGAGCGCCAGCAAGACGGCAGGCGCCGGGTCATCAGCATCGACGAAGTGCAAGGCATGGAAGGCGACATGATCACCACCGCCACCATCTTCCAGTTCGAGCGCCGGGGCATCGATACCGACGGCAACGTGGTCGGCGATTTCAAGCCCACCGGTCTGGTGCCCAAGTGCTACGACCGGCTGCGCCAGCGCGGCATCCAGCTCGATGTCGGCGTGTTCAATGTCCAGGCCACCCAGCTTGGCGGCGGTCTGCATTGACGCGCGATGAGTGCGCGCACGCTCATTCTAGCCGCCGTTTTCCTCAGCGTGGTGCTGCTGCTGCTGGGGCTCGCCGCCTGGACCCTGAGCGAGGAGGCTCGGCATCAGCGGCGCCTGCGCGCGCGGGTCAGGGTGCTCGCGGGCAATGAGCTGGACGACGCGCCGAGCATCTCATTGCTGCGCCAGAGCTATCTCCAGCAGCTGACGTCCTGGGAACGGTGGCTCGAATTCTTCGGACCTCTGCAGCCCCTGCGCAAGCTGCTCGAACAAGCCGGCATGCCACGACCTGCCTATCAGTTGCTGCTGCTCATGCTCGCCTTGGCCTTGGGGGCCGGCCTTGTGGCCTGGCGGGTCTTCGAGCTGCCCATCGCCGCACCGCCGAGCGCCGCACTCGCCGCCAGCCTGCCGCTGTTGCTACTGCTGCTGCGCAAGCAAAAGCGCATGCAGCAAGTAGAACAGGAACTCCCGGATGTGCTCTCGATGCTGGCGCGCAGCCTGCGTGCCGGCCTGCCGCTGACGCAAGCGCTGAAGATCGTCGCCGACGATTTGGATGGCGTCGTGCCGGCGGAATTCGGCATCGTCTACACCGATCTCAACTACGGTGGCGAGATCCGCGTCGCCCTCGATGGCCTGAGCGAACGCGTGCCAAGCCCCACCATCGCCACCCTTAACACCGCCATCATGATCCAACGCGAAACCGGCGGTAACCTTGCGCATGTGGTCGATCAGCTCGAACACCTCGCGCGCCAGCGTTTTCGCTTCCAGCGCCAGCTCAGAACCCTCACCGCCAGCAACCGAGTCTCAGCCTGGATCGTCGGCCTCATGCCCTTCGGCCTCGCGCTCGTGCTCGAGTTGACCTCGCCCGGCTATATCACCGACCTCTACGATACCGATCTTGGCCGGCAGCTGATCTACGCCGCGCTGGGCCTGGTGGCACTCGGCGCGCTCGTGCTCTGGCGCCTGGTCAAGGTGGAGATCTAGCCACCATGGAGATGCTTGAGTCGCTTGCCGAGGCACTGAGCCGCTGGTCCGAGGAGGCCGATCTGCTGCGGCTGGGGGTGTTGGCGGGCATCGCCCTCTCGGTCTTCCTCATCAGCCTGGTCGTCGCCTTGCGCATGCGGGCCTTGTCCGATCCGGTGAAGCGCCGGCTCGATGCCCAGGCCGCCGAGTACGAGGCCGCGATCGGCGCCGTGACGCCAGCGCGCGATCCCAACACCCTGCGTCTGCTCGAACGTCTGGGGCAGGGCCTCGTACCGCTGGACGTGCGCAAGCGCGGCCGCATCGTCAGCAAGCTGACCCAGGCCGGCTTTCGCTCCAATCGCGCCGTGCCCATCTTCTTCGCCACCAAGGTCGTCGGCATGCTGGTGTTGCCGGTCGCGGTGGGCGTCAGCCTCTGGGTGTCCGGTATGGACCAAGAAACCCTGCTCATGCTCGTTGGCCTGACCCTGTTGGTCGGCATGCTGCTGCCCGACTCCTGGCTCGCCAAGCGGATACGCAAGCGCCAAACCGTCCTGCGCCGCGCGCTCCCGGAAGCGCTGGATATGATGGTGGTCTGCGTCGAGGCCGGCCTGGGGCTCACCGCCGCCATTCAGCGCGTCGCCAAGGAGATCGACCACCAGCATCCGGAGCTGGCCAAGGAGTTCAGCCTCACCATGGTGCAGATGCGCGCCGGCCTGGATACCAAGACCGCGCTCGAGGACATGGTCCAGCGCACCGGCGTGGACGAGATCAAATCCCTGGTCAACACTCTGATCCAAGCCATCCGCTTTGGCACCGGTGTCGCCACCACCCTGCGCATCTTCTCCGACGAAATGCGCGACAAGCGCCTCAAGGCCGCCGAGGAACAGGCCGCCAAGGTCGGTAACAAGATGCTCCTTCCCATCGGCCTGTTCATGATCCCGGCGTTCTTGATCATCGCCATCGCGCCGCCACTCATCTCCATTGGGAAAAGCTTCAGTGAAGGTTTCTAGACAGCCAACGCGTTGGCTTGCGCTCATCGCTAGTCTGCTGCTGCTGAGCGGCTGCGGCATGCTCTCGCCGCGCGACGAGGGAGCGCTCGAGGGCGGCGCCGGCATGCCCGAGACCGCCGCCGAGGCCATGCGCGCCGGCGACGCCGCGATTGGCCAAGGCGAACTTGACAAGGCCCTGTTCTACTACGTACAGGCCGCGCGCATGGACCCCGGCAACGCCGAGGCCTACACCCGTATTGGCGGTATCCACGAGGCGCGCGGCGACCGCCAACGCGCCGCGCTCGCCTACCGCCAAGCCCTGCAAGCCGACCCGCGCCACGCCAACGCCCTCGCCGGGCTGGGCATCCTGCTCACCCGTCAGCGCGACTATGCCGAGGCCGAAACCAAGCTGAGCGCCGCCGTGCGCGAAGATCCCAGCCTGGCGCGCGCCCACAATGCGCTCGGCGTGCTCGCCGACCTCCAGCGCGATTACCCCAGCGCCAAGCGCCATTACGAGGATGCCCTCGCGCTCGCCCCGCGCTCGCCGATGCTGCACAACAATCTCGGCTACTCGCGCTACCTGGCGGGCGACAACGCCGGTGCCATCGCCGCCTTCGAGGCCGCGCTGGAACGCAACCCCGACTACAGCCTGGCCTGGCGCAACCTGGGCCTGGTCTACGCCCGCCAAGGCCGCTACCGCGACGCGCTGCAGGCGCTCGGCAAGGTGCAAGACCTGCCCGAGGCCTACAACGATATCGGCTACATCGCCATGATCTCCGGGCGCTTGGACGATGCCGAATCCTTCTTCGACCAGGCGCTGCGGCTCTCGCCCAAGCACTACGCGCTGGCCAGCGACAACGCCGAGCGGGTGCGGACGTTGCGGGGCGATCGCTGAGTGTGAAAGCGCTTGTGAATTAGGCTGTACATTGCTTGGCATCGTCTATACTTGAGGTGCCATGAACACGCTTGACCGATCCCACATCAGACCAGCGCGCGCTCGCGCGCTCGCGCGCTCGCGCGCTGGTGTCGGCTGGACGCGGCAGCGCGGCTCGGCGCTGATCGAGTTTCCGTTCGCAGTCTTGATCCTGATGTTACTGCTGGTGATCGTGGCGGACCTCGGGCGCCTCACGCCCTGGGCGCAGCAGGTGGCCTATGCCACGGATGCCGGAGCGCAGTTTGCCTATCGCACCTACTCCCTTGATAACGGTGGATATCAGATCGATGCCACGGGGGAATCGGCGAGTTCTTCTGAGGTCGAAACAGCGATCAAGCAGCATGTTCAGGATCAGTTAGCCTTGCATGGGCTTGAGATCAGCGACGACAATATTGAGGTCAAAGAGATCTGGCGCTGTTCCAAGGCTACGTTCTCAGGCGATACGCTTACTGTCAATTATTCTGACAAGGGCAGTGGTGACTGCGGTAGTGGGGAACATGAGGTTCTGTTCATCGAAGTGACTGTTAAAGACATGATCTTCGATCCCTTCACGCCATGGATGGAACGGATCATGCCGGAAGACCTGCGCACGCAGACCTTCAGGATACGTCGGCAAATATTCTGAACAAATGGGATGCCTAGTCATCCAGCAGTGAGGTTGAGTGACACCATGGGAACCAAACGCGCCCCCCGAATCGCGACACGCCGCGCGCAGCGTGGTGTCATGTTGATGCTCTTATTATTGCTCTTTGCGGTTCCGATCATCATGATGGCGTATATCGGGCTGGTGTTGAAGCCGGGTCTGCAATTGGTCCAAAACCGGATGAGCCAGCATCAGGCCGACTATGCCGCACTCTCGCTCAGTTGGGAGTGCGCGAAGGATTCCGAGTGCAGGAAGGTCGGTCAAGGCTCGACGCTACTTCCAGACTGGCCGGCGTCTCTTGCGCGCCATGCTCGGGAGTCCGTCTTTGAGCAGGTCGCGCTCTCGGTGTTGCAGATACTTACCCTGTCTAACAGTGCCCATGCACAAGACTCCGAGTGCGAGCCGCCTGACTGTTTCACCGGTACGGCCTTACCGGCAGGTGACGGAAAGACCAAGATTCGGGTGGTCGATTCCAATCCTGATATCGATCTCAAGGCCGCTGCCGAGGCGATCGCGGAGCAGGGTGGTGGTGGTGATGCTTGTATTCATGTGCGCAAAACGAGTGGTGCCAATGTATTTGATCTAGGCCAGACGCAGGGTCCTAAAGGCGCCGTTTCACTTATTAGTGTCGATTGCGGTATCGTCGTGAGTTCAGATCACAACAATGCTTTGCGTGTTCTGCAGAATTCTTTGATCAGTGCTTGTGATAGTGACGATTATCCCAATGGCTGCGAGGATCAAGACGAGCCATCACATCAAATTCGAGTCGCAGGTAAGAGCGCGAATATTCAAGGTATTGCGGTCCCTGAGCCAACCTATAACGACGATACGATCAGTGCCGCATGTGATGAAGAAGATCCGTTTGACGATGTTGACTTGAGTGCTTGCGCTTGTTCTGTTAGTGGCACACTGTCGATCATAGAAGATGTGATAGAGAATAATGGGGAAGAATGGGATATCAGCGACAATCATCCTTGTGCTTGGAAAAATAACGATGGCGCAATAGAGTTCGATAAAGGGCTGTGTATAAGCAACGGCAACTTAGAAATCGATGATGGCTCAAATGTTGTCTTTGGTGAGGGTGCTGTTTTTATCGACGGCGACTTTCTCGTTGGACTTAACACAAAAAACAAATCAGAGAGTCCGGCTCTGGGCGTTGCTACTACAACAGAGGAAAAACCTGCTGTCTTTTATATCAAGGGTGATTTCCATATAGAAGGTAGCGCTATTGATATGGAATTTTTTGGAGAACTAGTTGCTAACACGATTGAGATTCGAGATCAGGCTAAAATTACAGTCAAACATGCCACTAAACACCCTAACCCTCCTGGCAGCTACAATTGCTCGGGCGGCACTTCCGAAAAACCCTTTATCGTCAAGTAATCCTTCTCCGTCATCCCTTACCTAGGCGCGGAACGATCATGGCCTCACGCATTCGCTTATTCAGCTCGACCACAAGGCGCAGGCGCTCCCAAGCCGGTTTCGCTCTTATCGAGACCCTGATCTTCGTTCCGACGATTTTTATTATGACGTTTCTTACTATTGAAGTTACTAATATCATGCGGGTCAATGAAAAATTGTCGTGGGTTGCAGAGAACTCAGTACGACAGGGAAGTGAGGGCATGAATGAGAATTATCGTCTAGATGGAGTCGCAACAAGCAAGACTGCTGATAAAATGATAGAAAAATTAGGTCTTTTCAATAGCCTTGATCCAAGGTCGGTAATTAGGAATACTTACGCTGCATACTGCTCTTACGGCGATGACTGCAAAGATGAAAGCAACTGGTACGGTAGGCCATTTATGAATCCAACTAGCGATTTTGTGGAAGGTGATTTAGTGCGCGTGACAGTAGCGGGCAAATATAAACCGTTCCTTGCTATCACCGAACGGTTTTTTCCTGATCTTATGATTAAAAAAACCTTCACTCGGGTGATTTCTAGACCACTTCCTGATTAGAGACATGCGTTTGCTTTGTCGATAAATTTAACACATCCTCTGGTCCAGCGAATTTTTAAACCCGTCTAGACGCCACAACTTATTGTTTTTATTTTCAAAAAAAATTTTGGCGTACAATTTGCTTATTATATAAATGTTCGCAACACACACTCACGAACTGTCTTGAAGGAGGCTGTCATGCAGTTAATTCACCAACATACAGGTTTAGGCTTAGCAACATTAGGGTTGCTGCTTTCGTCAAGTGCACATGCTGGAATAATTTCAGATTTCCATGATAGTACACATGATACGCTTGATCCTGGCGATGATACATCAAAATCAATAAATCTTGGTTTTACTGTTAATTTTTTTGGAGAGGTTCTTGAAAATCCAAATGTCACTGTCAATATGGACGGCAATCTTGGGTTTGTTGGGCCCCAATCGTTTATAGATGCGAATGGCAATCTTGGGGATACGGGGCAATCTATCATTGCTCCTTTCTTCGCTGATGTGAATACTGATGACGAGAGTGTTTTGGGGTCAGGCGGTCCTGTGACATTCGGGTCTAGCACATTTGATAACCAAACAGCTTTTGGAGTTACTTGGAGCAATGTGGGTTACTACGGTGTGGGTTTTGATGATCCTGATATAACCAATAGCTTTCAGCTTATACTGGTTGATCGTAGTGTCGAGACTGGTTTAATTGGTGATTTTGATATCGTCTTCAATTATGATGATATCTTCTGGGAATCGGGTTGGCGCTCAGGCGGGGGTGATGACCCTGATAAGCCAGGCCTCACCGGAAATTCAGCCAGTGTCGGCTTTTTTTCCGCTTCCAGCGATGATCTTTTTGAACTAGACGGCTCTGGTGACCCCGGTTCCTTCGTCAATGGCGGAACAAATGAACTCAGATCGTTCAGTTACAACGCCGGCGGTACTCCTGGGCGCCAAATCTACGAATTCCGAGGTGGCGACTTTTCAAATCCTCCTGGTCAAGACCCAAGACCTGATCCAGTCCCCGAGCCAGCTACCTTGTTCCTGCTCGGCAGCGGCCTGTTAGGTTTGTCCTTTGCCAGCCGTCGTTTCCGCAACAGCTAACCTTCCCCTTTTCCAAAAAGGCGCTCGAACGTGCATCAACCAATGCCCGTTCGAGCGCCTTTTTCTTTTATGTGAACGCGATTCGCTACGCCACCTGACCACCGCGCCTTGCGCAAGCCACATGGCGAGCGCTGCTGTTGGCCATCGGCCTCGGCCTGGCGCTCGATGTCCAATCGGTGACCGAAGGCGGCGAGGGCGCTCGATGATCGAGGCCGATCACGGCGATATGGCGCTCTACTGCGCGGTGATCGCGCGCCTCGTCGCCGCGCTCGCTTCTGTCGGTGGGGTCAGGCTGGACCCAGTCTGGGTTCCTGCTGACCCCAGGGTGAGTTCACCCTGACCCCAGGGGTGGGGCCATTCTGAGCCCCGATCGGGCGAATGGTAAAAATACACGAAATACAACCCTCCACTGAACGCGCGGCGCCCGCCCAGCACGTCGCGCGCCTGGCCCGCGCGCGCTCAGGCGCTGCGCGATGCGCCAAGGGAGCGGGGGGAGGGAGAGAAAAAATGCACACCAGGGACTCGACAGCCTCGAGCCGATGCGGCTAGGATAGGTGCCACTGTCGCGGGGGTGCTACCAACACCGCACCGCGTCAAGCCCCGACTGGATCAGAGTCGAGCGCACCAGTGGCCGGCGGTATTCTAGCAAGAAGCCTCTCCCGATGGGGTGGCATCTGCGTACCGTCTCCATCCGTGATCTCATCCGTTCAGTCGGTGGTCTCCACCCCTGTTCGCCTTGGAGATTACCGATGCCTGATTGTGCCACCGTTCCCCGCATTCCGCAGTTCGCGACCTCGCCGATCGACATTCTCAACTGGCAGCAAGCGCTGTTCGCCGAGCCGCAACTGAGCCACGCCACCCGCTGCGTGGCCACGGCGCTGTCGAATTTCATCAATTCCAAGAGCGGGCTCGCCTGGCCCTCGCTGCGCCAGCGAGATCACCCGCGTGATCGATCATCTCAACGAGCGCGCCCGTTACCTGCGCCCGGCGACGCTGTTTGCCCCGGAGAAGCTCGAAAATTATCTCTCCGAGGTCCATCAGCGCCGCGCCCAGGCCGCGCGCCATCGCCCCAGCGCCGCTTCACGCGCCGCCCAGGCACTGGCGAACCGTGCGCCCGCCGAGGCAACGCCGAGAAAACGCGAGCCACCGCCACCGCGCATGCCCCTGGAGCAGGTGAGTGCCCATCTCGACGCGTTGTATCAGGCGCTCGGCAAGCCCCAGGTTCGGGGCTGAAAGCGCGCGGCGTTGCGGCTCCATCGCCGGCCCGGATTGGGCGAGCACGAATAGACCCTTGCGATAGGCAAAGCGGCCGACGTGGTCCGGGACGACCATGCCCGGTACGACCATGCCGGCGACGGCGCCCAGTCGTTGATAGGCTCGCTACTACAGATTAGGGCTGCTGATCTTGATTCCGAAGCTGCGCTTTGAGTCGCTCGATTTCAGCGAGGGCTGCCTCCTTAGCGGCGTGTTCTTGTTCCAAAGCCGTGCGGATCTGCTGTTCGTCAGCACGCGCCTGCTTGCTTTCGGCTTGCGCCCGCTCGCTTTCGGCTTGCGCCTGTTCGATCTCGGCTTGCGCTCGCTCGATCTCGGCTTGTGCCTGTTCGATCTCGGCTTGTGCCCGCTCAATCTCAGCTTCCGCCCGCTCGTTTTCGGCGCGCCGGTCTTCTAGTTCCTGTTGGATACTGGCTTGCTGGCGCAGGTAATTTTGCCGCGATTGATAGGCATGATAAGCGCGCTCTTTCTCGGAAAAGGCTTTCAAGGTACTCATGGCTTGCTCCATCTGGGGTGTTTGCATCCAGGACGGGAGCGCTTCGCTATCGAGCGTGGCACCGTCCTTGAAGAATTTGAGCCAGCGTTCTTGCTCGGTGTCGACCCGTTCGGCGTGGAACTTGTTCAGCTCGAGTAACCAGATGCCGCCGTGTTCAACTAGGGTGCGGCCTTGGGCGTCGCGCAGGCGGAAGTCGTGCAGATAGGTATCAGGGTCGGTCAGGAGGTCGGCGGCGAGCAGCCAGATGGCATAGGTGGGCTTGAGCTGGGTGTAGGGCTCGCCGCTGCTCAGCTGGGAACTGTAGAGATCGGCCCAGCCGTAGCTGATGCGCACTGGAAGGTCGCGATAGGCGAGCAGTTGGATCTCGATTTGATACAGCTGTCCGCGTTTATCACGGGCTTTGACATCGACGATGCTGAGCTTGTCGTCGAGGAACTCGCGTTCGTTGTAGGGGTTGAGGATCTCGACTGCGGTGATCGGCGCGGGCAGATCCGATCCCAGCATGGCGTTGAGGAAGTGGATCAGCAGCGCGCGGTTGGTTTCGGCACCGAGGAGGGCCTTGAAGACGCAGTCGATCTTGGGGTCGATGGGGTGGCGCATAGGTGCGGTTTAGCAGCGAGCGAGTTGATGTCACCAGGTTCTGGGCTGAAAGCACGCGGCGTTGCGGATCTCCATCGCCGGTCAGTTGCTGGAACCATCACGACGCTCAAGCCAATCCGCAAATTCCGCCAAGGATAAGATAGGAATGCGAAACTGCGATTTGGCGGCCTGAAGATCACCATCTCCGCTCACCAAGACATCGGCCCGACCCAAGATAGCCAAAGTGAAGAACATGAGGTCGTCCGCATCACGGATGTCCGGCAAACCCTCGGGAGTCTGTTCGATCCTGACCGTATTCACATAAGGCAAATAGTCGCCGAGTAACATTTCTTGTTCATCCCGGCTCAGCTTGAATTTAGGATAGTTCAGCACACGGAGCAGTTCGCCTACTGTTTCTTGGCTGGCCAACGCAATGAAACGTTTCGCTTGCCATGCTTCGCGGAGCCAAGTGCATCGACCGCGCGAAAAGATCAAGGCTGACACCAAGCAGTTGGTGTCGAGCACGACGCGGGCAGGGCTCATGAACGCTTTCTTGCCCAGGCAATCGCCTCATCGACATCTGCGGGCGTGATCCCAAGTGCCTCCAACTTGGATCGCACGGCATCGGCTTGCTGGAGACGAACCGGCGTCAGGATGATCTTCCCGTTTTGCGCGGTCACATCATAGTAATCAGCCTCGCCAACCATCTGCACGATCGCTTTCGGTAAGGTGACCTGGTTCTTGCTCGTGCGTTTGGCAATCATCGCAGCCTCTTGAGGCAAGTAAGGAAGTAAGGATTATGGAAAATAGCAGATCCAACTGCTGTTCTTCAACTGAGCGTGCCGGTTATCTACGCTCGGCAATGCCGAGTCCTATCGCGCCGAGAGGATGCCGATCCATCTGATCGGCATCGCATTCAGCCGCAAGCAGCGCGGGGTGGTGGCGTTCGAGACCGAGACGCTGGTTCATGGGCAATATTCGCCATCGTCCGTTCCTCTCGCCAGTGTTTGAAGAAGGTGATCCAGGCGCGCAGCGGGCCGGGTGCGAGGCCCAGCCGATCGGCCTTTTTGAGTTCGATCAGGTTCTGAGCGCCTTTGCCGTCTGCTTTAGTTGATCCCGACAAGAAGTCGAGCAGATGCAGCCCAACTTCGTGTTACCAGGTTCTGGGCTGAAACTGCGCGTCGTTGCGGATCTCCATCTCGCTGTTCGTCCCAGCGCCGAAGCTGTTGGGTCATTGTGATGGCATTTGGCGCTGGGTGTCGACCGGCGACGCGAGATTGCGGTCGCGCGTTTGGCTATCAGCATCAACGGTTTCGGGGCAGCAATGGACAGGGCGAGCTGCTTTGCCCGGCATCACCCTCATCGAGCGCGCGCTGCAACTCGGCTTCAGAGAGCGGCGAGAGGAGGGGCGTATTGCGAAGGGCGTCGATCATGGGGCCTGCTCACGATGGTCGTGGGTCAGGGTCTCGGCGATGGCGGTGGAATCAGACATGGGGGCCTCCGGTGGCCTGGGGTTGGGTGTCGTCCGCGAACTCGGTAACCACCTCAAGGGACGCCCCTGTCGGGTCTACCTATCCGGATGTGATGGTGGTCTGTGGCGAGCGCGCCTTCCACGACGGTCGGCGTGATGTGATCACCAATCCGACCCTGATCGAGTCCGAACTGTCGCTGAGCGAGGTCTATGACAAGGTGGAACTGCCAAGCGCTCCGACTCCAAGCACGCCAAATCCGACCGCGCCATCGGTGTAGACAAGGCCGCTTCTTCATCGGCGGATCAGAACCAGAACTCCGGATAGCGCCGCCCGCTGCTGAGGTTATTGACCAGCAGCGCGACTAGCAGCATCAGCAGCGCGCCAAAGGTGACCGGGATCAACACGAACAGATAGCCCATCGCATGCACTTGCTCGGAGCCGATCACGGCGATCAGCGCGGTCGCACCACCCGGAGGGTGCAGGGTGCGGGTCAGATGCATCACCGCAATTGCGGTCGAGACCGCCAACGCCGCCGCCAGCCAGGGCAGCAGTGGGCCGAGCAGCAGCCAGGCCGAGACACCGATCAGCGCCGAGAGCGCATGCCCACCGATCAGATTGCGCGGTTGCGCCAGCGGGCTGCGTGGGGCGCCATAGAGCAACACCGCCGAGGCACCGAATGAACCGATGAGCAGTAGGCCGTCTGTTGGCGTGAGTCCGATGGCCTCGAGCCAGACAGCCGGATTCGTCCCCTGGGTGCGGATCGCCTCGTTCAGCCAGGCCACCAAGGCGATGCCGAGGAAGCTGCCCAGCCAGGACCAGAGCACCTCGATGCTGCTGACCCGGGGCAGGGCACCGCGCGTGGAACCGCGCATCTTGCGCAGATAGCCAGCGAGCGCGCCGGCCAGGCGCTGTCCCGGACTGAGGCGCCGCCGCTGATGCGGGGCGCAGGTGCGCAGATGCTGGTGGTGAAGATCCTGGAGGGGCCTGCTCGGCGTCATGATCCCTCCCTAAGGTGGCAGGCGTGCAGGAAGTCCTTACGCAGCAACAGGCCACGGAGACGGCCAACCGTATCCACCACCGGCAGGCTCTTCAGCCTCTGTGTCACCAGGGCTCGCGCCGCTTCACCCGCCAGCTGGGTCGGACGCAGCGGCTCGATGGCGGTGCACATCAGCTGGCCAGCCTTCACTTGGGTGAATAGGCGCTCGCTCGCATGCTGTTCCGAAGCTGACATTGTGGGGTCAGTGCGTCTCTCATCGGCACTTTTGACTTCCTTAGTGCTCGCCCTTGGTACGCAGCAATCCGGCGAGGCGGTTGCCCTGCTTCTGCGGGCCGCCGCGCGGGAACAGCTGGTGCAGGTAGCGGTTGCTGCCGCGCTCGCGATCCCAGACGACGCGGAAGTGAGCGATCATGTCGCGCACCGATGCCTGAGTGCCGTGGCACGCATAATGGGCCCGCAGCCAGCGGATCAGCTCCCAGTGCTCGGCGCTCAGCGTCAACCCTTCCTCGGCGGCCAGGGCGCGCGCAAAATCCTCCGACCAGTCTTGCGGATCGACCAGGTAGCCCTCGCTGTCGAGTTCGACGCGCTGGTCGCCGACCGGTAGCCACTGTGTGCTCATGCCCGGATAGGCATTGCGCCCGCTCGGCAGCTCGCCGGGACCACCCTTGGAATCCAGCTCCGGCTGGGTGATCGACCAGAGTTCGATCGGGATCTCGCCCGCGAGCCGGCCATCGTAACGCTGCAGTCCGGAGACCAGGATGCGACCGCTGCTCGGTGGCAGATCGAAGCGCGCGACACCGGCGCGATCGGTCAGCACTGCGGGCGTCTCGCTGCCATCGGCATCGAATTGCAGCACCACCGGAGTGCGCTTCAGGGGTTCATGGGTCGCCTTCATCGAGACCTTCACTGCGATCATCGTCAGTTCTCCTGTGCTCTTTCAAGTCTGGCAGCGGCGCCGCGTCTCTGTTCGATAAGCTAGTCCTGATATTCAGTTCAGACAAGCGAAAGTTATTTGACTTTAGTATCGGATTTATCGATATTAGATGCGTGATTGGCAGCTATGACCGCGAGGCAAACTGATCTCCAAGCCGAGACCGACGCCATACAGACGAACGATGAGTCACTTTGCGACACAGAACCTGCAGTCGCCAACGCCTCCCAGAGGCGCTCGCAACAGATTCGGGGCACGCCGCCTGGCTTGTGGCCTTGGCGTTACCCCTCTAACAACGCTTGAGAGGACATCATGGGGCTGTTCGATTGCTAGCTGCCGTCTCAAACAGCAGCGACACCCATCGTCTGGTGGATCGTCTGAACCACAGCCGGATGCAGGCCGGTCTTTTCAGCGAACTGCCGCAGGTAATCGCGTTCTTGGGGCGATCATGGCGAGCGCCCCGCCCGACACTGCGCCTTTGACGGCGTCGCCGCCGCCGCCGAGCAGCGACCCCTTGGCCGCCTCCAGAAGCGAGCCGAGCATTCCGCCCGCGCCTGCCGTGCCACCTCCGGTCAATTGCCCAACATTGGCCTGCAGATCCTGCAGCGCATTGTCCATACGCTGCTGACCCGATGGGCCAAGGTTGTTTTGAATAACAGATCCAAGCAAATCAGCAAAATTCGCCATGGTGGTGGTCCCCATTGATTCAATGATCAAGCAGCGCGAATCATCGAGCATGCCGCTTCCTGATTAGCAAGCTTCTTCAGCCAGACGAAGCCAGCGCGCAGGACGCGG
>NZ_JCAQIA010000053.1:0-18350 GCF_059621085.1 Halochromatium sp. NSM3
CATGAGATAATAGTACACTATCGCGCACTTTGCGCAACACTAGAGTCTAGCTCCTGGTAGCTGCTCAGGCTCCAGGTCCCGTTCGGCTTACGCTGGAAGAGATCTGCCTGCATCTGATGTTGCGACAGCAGTAGGTAGGCCTGCAGCCTTTCGAGGCTTCGGTAGCGATATGGACCTTCATGTCGCTCGGGTATACCCGGCAAGGTCGACCCTTGAGCTGGCTGCCAAGCTCGCGGACCAGATTGGCAACGATGAGGTTGTGCTCCTCGGTGCCGCCGGCCATCGCAAAGACCTCGCCGGCAACGTATTCGCTGCGTTGCTCGGTGGCGGTCCGCTCGATGGCGAGCCAGTCGTCGAATGAGAGATGCATCATGACCTCCGGGAAGTCAGTGCGGCGGATGGTGCTGTGCCGAGTATAACCTCGGTGCCGCGCGTCATGGCTGCGGAGACTAGCTCCGCCTGCCGGTGGCTGAATCGCCTGCATCCCTAAGCAGGCGGCTTATCCTGTCGCCTCCCTCGCGGGAGCACGCCGATCCGCGACAGCGCACAGGTCTCGGCACGCGTGGTGCTTGTCGCGGCCGGAGCGATCTGCTAGAAGGAGCGGCTTCGTTTTCACAAGACCGCGCCAACGTCACCTGATCGTGGGCCGGTTTCAACATGGCACCGTCTCCGGGAGCACATCATGGCCGAGACAGACAAGAAAGGTGCGCGGGCACTCGGTTTTGAGCCCTATGCCGTCGCACAGGATGAGGAGTACATGAACGCGGACCAGGAAGAGCACTTCCGGGCGCTGCTGCTGGAGTGGAAGCGCCAGCTCATGGAAGAGGTCGACCGCACGGTCCATCACATGCAGGACGAGGCCACGAATTTCCCCGATCCGAACGACCGGGCGACGCAGGAGTCCGAGTTCAGCTTGGAGCTGCGCACGCGTGATCGCGAGCGCAAGCTGATTCGCAAGATCGACGAGGCGCTCGAGCGCATCGACGATCACGACTATGGCTACTGCGAGGCCTGCGGGGTCGAGATCGGCGTGCGGCGACTCGAGGCGCGACCCACGGCCACGCTCTGCATCGACTGCAAGACGCTCGACGAGATCCGCGAGAAGCAGCGCGGCTGAGCAACCAGCGTCGGGGCCGCGACGCTCAAGCGTCGTGGCCCAAACTTAACCTCTGATGGACGCCACGCCGTCCCCACCGTACCGTGGCCGTTTTGCGCCCTCGCCGACGGGCCCGCTGCACTTCGGCTCGCTGCTCGCGGCCATCGGCAGCTTTGCCGATGCGCGCGCGCATCAAGGCCGTTGGCTGGTACGCATCGAGGATCTCGACAGCAACCGCGCCGTCGCTGGCGCCGACCACGCCATCCTCAGCACACTCGAGGCGTTCAGGCTGCACTGGGACGAGACCGTTGTTTACCAGAGCCAGCGCCGCGCGCTTTACCAGAGCGCGCTCGAGCAGCTTCGCCAAGCCGGGCTGAGCTATCCCTGCGCCTGCACCCGGCGCGAGATCGCCGCGCATGGCCTTCAGGGGCCGGAAGGACCGATCTACCCCGGCACCTGCCGCGCCGGGCTTCCCCCAAACCGCTCGGCGCGCAGCGAACGCTTGCGGATCGATGACCTAGAGCTAAATATCCCGGATGCGGTCCAGGGCCGCATCCTTCAGCATCTGGCGCGGGACGTTGGCGATGTGGTGCTGCGCCGGGCCGATGGGTTTTTCGCCTATCAGCTGGCGGTGGTCGTCGACGATGCCGATCAAGGTATCCATCAGGTCGTGCGCGGCGCTGATCTCCTGGTCTCGACGCCGCGTCAGGTCTATCTGCAGCGCTGTCTTGGTTTCCCCCAGCCCGCCTATGCCCATCTGCCGCTGGTGCTCGGCGACGACGGGCGCAAGCTCTCCAAGAGCCTGGCCGCCGCCCCGGTGGATCCTCGCAACCCGCTGCCCGCGCTCGAGCACGCCTGGTGCTTACTCGGACAGTCCCCGCTCAGGCAGCCGCCGAGCGATGTCGACGACTTCTGGCGGCAAGCGATTCCAGGCTGGGATCTCAGCCGCGTTCCCAAGGGTCCGCATCGGATCGGCGCCGACGAAGCACTCACCCCAGCGCCTCAATAGCGTGACGTCTCAATAGCGCGCCGGCACATAGAGTTCATTCGGCAACACGGCCCGATCGTAGTCGGGACTGAACACCCGATCCGGCAGACTGATCGATTCATGCGGCACCTCGCCGTAAGGGATCTGATCCAGCAGGTGATGGATGCAGTTCAGTCGCGCCCGCTTCTTGTCGTTGGCCTCGACGATGAACCAGGGCGACTCGGGGATGTGGGTGCGGGCGAAGGTCTCCTCCTTGGCCTTGGTGTAATCCTCCCAGCGCACGCGCGATTGCAGATCCATCGGGCTCAGCTTCCACTGCTTCAGCGGATCATGGATGCGCATTAGAAATCGCAGCTGCTGCTCCTCGTCGGTGATCGAGAACCAATACTTAATCAGCCGGATGCCGGAGCGCACCAGCATGCGCTCGAACTCGGGCACGTCCTGGAAGAACTGCTCGACCTGCTCCGGCGTCGCGAAGCCCATCACCCGCTCGACCCCGGAGCGGTTGTACCAGGAGCGGTCGAAGAGCACGATCTCCCCGCCCGAGGGCAGATGCGGCACATAGCGCTGGAAATACCATTGGGTGCGCTCGCGCTCGCTGGGCTTGGTCAGCGCGACGACCCGGCACACACGCGGATTCAAGCGCTGCGTGATGCGCTTGATGACGCCGCCCTTACCCGCCGCATCGCGGCCCTCGAAGAGGACGGCAATCTTCTCGCTGCTATGCTGGACCCAATCTTGCAGTTTGATCAACTCGGCTTGTAGCCTGAGCAGGGCCTTGAAGTACGTGGCCCGATCGAGCGTCTGCGGGTGCCGCTTTTTGTAGAGACGCCTCAGTTCGAGCGATAACGCAGGTTCCGAGAGTTCAAGCTCGTAGTCCTCGTCAAGCTCCGCCTCAAGTTCGGCCTTGAGCCAGTCCATACCCTCGAAGTTTGCGCTAGATTCGTTCATTGTTGACTCCTAGATCGGAAGATGATCGATGCGACCGCCCAGGTCATGCCGGCCGGCGGTACAGCATGCAACCGCAAAGACTGACAGCGGGCGATGACAATAAGACGACGGAACGATGTCGATTCGGCATTAGACGAGCGCTGTCCACCGCCCGGACCAGGTATTCGGCACCATCACCGCCGTCATCAAGCGTTCATCGAACCTGTCTAACCTCACCGACCAAAGACTGCGCTTAGGAGAGACCCATGACCGCCAACCCCGCGATGACCACCGCTGCCGTCGATCAGTCACTGCTCGAGAAGATCGACGCCTACTGGCGCGCCTGCAACTACCTGGCGGTCGGCATGATCTACCTGCGCGACAACCCGCTGCTGCGCGAGCCGCTGCGCGAGGAGCACTTAAAGAAGCGCCTGCTTGGCCACTGGGGCTCGAGCCCAGGATTGGCCTTCATGTACGTGCACATGAACCGGCTGATCAATGCCCACCGGCAGGAGGCGATCTTCCTCGCCGGCCCCGGCCACGGTGCCCCCGGCGTGCTTGGGCCGGTTTACCTGGAAGGCACCTACTCCGAGATCTACCCAAACAAGAGCGAGGACGAGGACGGCCTGCGCGCCTTCTTTAAGCAATTCTCGTTCCCCGGCGGCATCGGCAGCCATTGCACACCGGAGACGCCGGGCTCGATCCACGAGGGCGGTGAACTCGGCTACTCGATCTCGCACGCCTTCGGTGCCGCCTTCGATAACCCGAACCTGCTGGTCACGGTCGCGGTCGGCGACGGTGAGGCCGAGACCGGCGCGCTCGCCACCTCCTGGCACTCGGCCAAATACCTGAACCCGATCCGCGACGGCGCGGTGCTGCCGATCCTGCATCTCAACGGCTACAAGATCAACAACCCGACCCTGCTCGCGCGCATCCCGAACGAAGAGCTGGCGAGTCTGATGCGCGGCTACGGCTGGACACCGCACTTCGTTGAGGGCGATGACCCGATGACGATGCATCGGCTGATGGCCGAGACGCTCGATACCTGCTATGCGGAGATCAAGCAGCTGCAGGATGAGGCGCGCAGTTCGGGCAAGGCAACGCGCGGCCATTGGCCGATGATCGTGCTGCGCACACCTAAGGGCTGGACCGGACCCGAAGAGGTCGATGGCCGCAAGGTCGAAGACTTCTGGCGTGCCCACCAAGTGCCTCTATCGGGCATGCACAACAACCCGGCGCATCTGCAGCAGCTCGAGGCCTGGATGAAGGGCTACCAGCCCGAGAAACTGTTCGACCAGCAGGGCCGGCTGATCCCAGAACTCAAGGACCTTGCCCCCAAGGGCACGCTGCGCATGAGCGCGAATCCGCACGCCAATGGGGGACTGCTGCGCCGCGCGCTGCGCCGGCCAGACTTTCGCAACTATGCCATCCCGGTCGACAAGCCCGGCACCACCCGGCACATGAATACCAAGCCGATCGGCGCCTTGCTGCGCGATGTGATGGCGAAGAACATGGACAACTTTCGGGTCTTTGGCCCGGATGAGAACAGCTCGAACAAGCTCGATGCGATCTACGAGGTCTCGAAAAAGCTCTGGCTCTGCGAGTACAAAGACGAGGATGCCGATGGCGGCGAACTCTCGCCCGATGGTCGGGTCTTGGAGATGCTCTCGGAGCACACGCTCGAGGGCTGGTACGAGGGCTATTTGCTGACCGGACGCCACGGCTTCTTCGCCACCTACGAGGCCTTCGTGCATGTGATCGACAGCATGTATAACCAGCATGCCAAGTGGCTCGCGATCTGCGAGGACATCCCTTGGCGCGCACGCATCTCCTCGCTCAACCTGCTGATCACCTCGACGGTTTGGCGCCAGGACCACAACGGCTTCACCCATCAGGACCCCGGCTTCCTCGACGTGGTCGTCAACAAGAACCCCGAGGTCACGCGCATCTATCTGCCGCCGGACGTCAATACCCTGCTCTCGACGGTCAATCACTGCCTGCAGAGCCGCGACGACATCAACGTCATCGTCGCCGATAAGCAGAGCCACCTGCAGTACCTCGACATGGACGCGGCCATCAAGCACTGCACCAAAGGCGTGGGGATCTGGGACTGGGCCAGCAACGACCAAGGCGAGGAGCCGGACGCCGTGCTGGTCGGCTGCGGCGACATCCCGACCAAGGAGGCGCTCGCCGCCACCGCGTTGCTGCGCGAGCACTTCGCGGAGGTCAAGCTCCGCTTCATCAATGTCGTCGACCTGTTTCGGATCACCACCCCGAACGAGCATCCGCATGGACTCAGCGATGCCGACTTCGATAGCCTGTTCACCAAGGATCGCCCGATCATCTTCAACTTCCACGGCTATCCCTGGCTCATTCATCGCCTCGCCTACCGGCGCACCAATCACCACAACCTGCATGTGCGCGGCTACAAGGAACGCGGCAATATCAACACCCCGCTGGAGCTGGCGATCGAGAACGAGATCGACCGCTTCACGCTGGCCATGGACGTGATCAAGCGCGTGCCGCGCCTGCAGGTCGCCGGCGCTCATGTCATGGAGCGGCTCAAGGACATGCAGATCGAATGCCGCAACTATGCCCATGAGGTCGGCATCGATCTGCCCGAGGTCGACGACTGGATCTGGCCGTTTTGACGCTTTATCGCACAGGAGTCGCGTATGAATACGCCCGCTAAGCCGCTGGATGATGAACATACCCGCACCAGCTTATCGAAGGACGCGCTCAACCGTGCCTTTCTCGATAACCTGTTCTATCTGCGCGGCCGCTTCCTCGAGGTCGCCACCGATGACGACCTCTATCAGGCGGCGGCCTACACGGTGCGCGACCGCCTGCTCGAGCGCTGGATTCGCTCCTCGCGCCTGTACAAGGAGAACAGCGCGCGCACGGTCTGCTATCTCTCGGCCGAGTTCCTGCTCGGGCCGCAGCTGGTGAATAACATGATCAACCTCGGCATCACCGAGGTGGCCCGCGAGGCCGGCGAAATGCTTGGACTGGATTTTGAGCGCATCATCGAGACCGAGGAAGAACCTGGCTTGGGCAATGGCGGTCTCGGTCGGCTCGCGGCCTGCTACATGGACTCGCTCGCCACCACCCAGATCCCGGCCATCGGCTATGGGATTCGCTATGAGTTCGGCATCTTTGACCAGGTGATCGTCGATGGCTGGCAGGTCGAGAAGGGCGACACCTGGCTGCGCAACGGCAATCCCTGGGAGATCCTGCGCCCCAAGCTGGTGTTCCCGGTCGGCTTCGGCGGCCACAGCGAGCACTACACCGATGAACATGGCGTGGTACGCCAGCGCTGGCGTCCCGAGTTGGTGGTCAATGGCGTGGCCGATGACACCCCGATCATGGGCTATGGCGTTGATAACGTGAATCTGCTGCGGCTGTGGCGCTCGGAGGCGCCGGAATCGTTCAACTTCGGCGCCTTCAACGTCGGCGATTACTACGGCGCCGTGCACGCCAAGATCGAGGCCGAGACCATCTCCAAGGTGCTCTACCCGAACGATGAGCCCGAGGCGGGCAAGGAGCTGCGCCTCAAGCAGCAGTTCTTCTTCGTCTCCTGCTCGCTGCAGGACATGATCCGGCTGGAACTGGCCAACGCTGGCACGCTCGAGCGCTTCCACCACAAATATGCGATCCAGCTCAACGATACCCACCCGTCGCTGGCGATCGCCGAGCTGATGCGGCTGCTCATGGACGAGCATCGGATGCAGTGGGATCAGGCCTGGGCCATCACCCGCGAGAGCTGCCACTTCACCAACCACACCCTGCTGCCCGAGGCGCTCGAGACCTGGCCGGTGGCGTTGTTCGAGCGTCTACTCCCGCGCCACCTGGAGATCATCTACGAGATCAACCGCCGCTTCCTCGATGAGGTGCGAATGCATTTCCTCGGCGACGAAGCGCGCATCGCACGCCTGTCACTGATCGACGAGAACGGCGGCCGCAAGGTGCGCATGGCGCATCTCGCCGCCGTCGGCAGCAAGGCCATCAACGGCGTCGCCGAGCTGCACTCCGAGCTGCTCAAGAGCACGGTGATGAAGGACTTCAATGACCTCTGGCCGGAGCGTTTCCATAACGTCACCAACGGCGTGACGCCGCGCCGCTTCATCGTTGCCAGCAATCCGGAGCTGGCGGCGCTGATCACCGAGACCTGCGGCAGTGACCAGTGGGTGCGTGATCTCGATTGTCTGCATCAGCTCGAGCCGCACGCCGAGGATCATGCCCTGCAGCAGCGCTGGCGCGCGATCAAGACCAACGCCAAGCGCACGCTCTCGAACTGGCTCGGCGATCGCACCGGCTTCGCTCCCGATCCCGAGACCCTGTTCGACGTCCAGGCTAAGCGCATCCACGAGTACAAGCGCCAGCATCTGAACCTGCTGCACATCGTCTGGCTCTATGAGCAGATCAAACAGAGCCCAAACCTCGACCTGACCCCGCGCACCTTCATCTTCGGCGGCAAGGCCGCGCCCGGCTACTTCATGGCCAAGCTGATCATCAAGCTGATCAACGCCATCGGCGAGGTCGTCAACACCGACCCGCAGGTCAACGGTTCGCTGCGCGTCCTGTTCATGCCCGACTTCAACGTCAAGAATGGGCAGCGGCTGTACCCGGCCGCCGACCTCTCCGAGCAGATCTCGCTCGCCGGCAAGGAGGCCTCGGGCACCGGCAACATGAAATTCTCGATGAACGGCGCGCTCACCATCGGCACCCTGGATGGCGCCAACATCGAGATCCGCGACGAGGTCGGTCACGAGAACTTCTTCCTGTTCGGCATGAACGCGCACGAGGCGCAGCATCGACAGGCCGCCGGCTACCACCCTTGGGATCTCTACCAGCAAGATGCGTCGCTGCGCGCGGCCATCGACCTGATCAGCTCCGGGCTCTTCTCGCACGGCGATACCGAGCTGTTCCGCCCGCTGACCGAGAACTTGATCCATCAGGATCCGTTCATGGTGCTCGCCGACTTCCACGACTATCGCGAGCGCCAGCAAGAGGTCGACCACGCCTACAAGGACCCGCATCACTGGGATCGGATGTCGATCCTCAACACCACCCGCATGGGCAAGTTCTCGTCCGATCGCTCGATCAACGACTACGCCGAGCGCATCTGGCAGGTCAAGCCCATGCCGGTCATGCTCCAAACATGAGTGATCTCGAGCCGTGCCCGCCTCCATCCGCATCCCAGCAGGCGGCCTTAAGGCCGAACTACCATGATGCGGTCAGGGTCGACTCTTGGAGCGAGATCCAAGAACTCCTGTTCGCCGAATCCTGGGTGCCCGAGATCGGCCGTTACCGCTCACGCTACGCCTATCGCGGACTCTCCGATGCCGAATACCCGCTGGAGACGACCTTGATGCGGCTCGGCGGCAACTACGCGCAGCTCGAGCGCCACCTGCTGCGCAATTTCCGCAAGTATGCTCATCGGCGCGTCGTCGAGCGCGATTCGATCTGGCACTGGCTCTCGGTCGCCCAGCACTACGGGCTGCCGACGCGGCTGATGGACTGGACCTATTCGCCGTTCGCGGCGCTGCACTTCGCGACCGCCCATATCGACAAGATCGACCACGATGGCGCCATCTGGGGCGTCAACTATATCGACACCCATCGCATGGCCCCGGATCTGCTGCGCACCCAGCTCGACCTCGAAGGCGCCAATGTGTTCACGGTCGAGATGCTCAGTGAAGCCGTCGGCTCGCTGGCGGCGTTCGATCGGCTCTCCGATACCCCTTTCACCCTCTTCTTCGAGCCGCCGTCGATCGACGATCGGATCGTCAATCAGTTTGCCTTCTTCTCGCTCAGTTCGGATCCGACCCTATCGATGGACCGCTGGCTTGCGGACTACCCCAGGATCTGGCGCCGGATCATCATCCCGGCCGAACTCAAGTGGGAGATCAGAGACAAGCTCGACCAATCCAATATCACCGAGCGCGTCTTCTTCCCCGGCCTCGACGGCCTCACCGCCTGGCTCAAGCGCCACTACAGCCCGCGTAGCTGACCGAGCATCTGGCAACTCCCGGCCTTGCATGACGAAGCTAATGCTGCGCGTCATCAGAAGTCTCTTGTCCATGCTCGGCATCCCGACGCAACCGCCGCTTGGTGTGCCGAAGCCCCCACCAGGCCGCGCCAAGCACCACGGGCACCGCCATGCCAATGCCCAGGGGCGCGTTCAGCGACCACCCGCCGGCCTCGAACCCCTTCAGCAGATAGCCGATCAGCCCCACCCCGTAGTAACCGATGGCCACCACCGACAGGCCTTCGACCGTCTCTTGCAAGCGCAGCTGGAGCTTCGCGCGCCGATCCATCGAATCCAACAGGCTGCGATTCTGCGCTTGCAGCTCGACCTCGACGCGCGCGCGCAGCAGCGCGGTCAAGCGCGCCGCGCGTTCAGCCAGGTGCTGCTGACGCTGGGCGGTCGCGGCACAGGTGGCAATGGCCGGCGCCAAGCGCACATCGAGGAATTCGCTCAGGGTCTGCACGCCCTCGATGCGCTCCTCGCGCAACTGTTCGATCCGCTGGCGAACCACCTGATAATAGGCTTGCGAGGCATCGAATCGGGTGGCGGTCTCGGCCGCGATCGATTCGATCTCGGCGGCGAGCGCGGTGAGTTCGGCAAGCAGCTGGCGTTCCGGAGGCAGACTGAGGATAGTCGCCGGCTTGGCGCTGGCGCCGTGCGCGTCCTCGCTCTGGCCATCCACCATGCGCGCGGCCACCCCGGCCAGGCGCCGCTCGGCCTTGCTGAGCAGCGATGTGGCCTGGCGCGCGGCCGGGAGACCAAGCAGCGCCATGGCGCGATAGGCATTGATCTCAAGCACGCGCTTGATCAAACGCCCCGCCTGGCCATCCGAGAGACCGACATCCCGCAGCAGGATATGGCCAAAACCATCGGCATGAATGCGCAGGTCCGACCAGATGAAACCGCCGCCGCCGGCAACCTTGGCGCCGATCACCGGATGACCGCCGAAGAGCGCGACGAGGTCATCGATGCCACGCTCTGGCATCTCGCTCGACTCCAGCGCAAGCTGCACCGCAGTGACCACCTGCCCCGGCAGATTGCGCAGCCAGACCTGCGGCAACGCGCCGAGCAGATCCGCGCCGAAGGGCTCATTGAAGACCCCATATCGGCTCAGGGTATAGGTGACGAATTCGGTATGGCGCTCCCAGCGCAGCCAAAGACCGCTGCCAAGATCGGTCGCGAACTGCAGACCCACATCGGGCGGTAACCGCACGCCGAAGTGCGAGAGCAATCGCGCCAGATACCGCTTCTGGCGCCCGCTCCCGCGCTCGCCACAGAGATAGGCCAGATGCGCTACGCGAATCGGTGCCTGCATCGGGTCGAAGGCACGCGCGTGCAGCTCGGCGGTCACCTCCTCGCGCAGCGGGTGCACCGGGAAGGGTAAGCCGGAGCCCTGCGAGGAGGGCTCGGGAAGCACGCTCACAATCGGGTTGCCGTTGCTGCGCTGGTCGCTGTCATCAATTCGAGGGGCCATCGAGATGGATCGTCTCCGCGTCGTCCTTGAGCAGTTCGGCAAAACGGTTCACCAGTTTAGGCCGTTCCAGCAACATCCGCAGCGTCTGTTTGCGCGCGCTCTTAACAACAGCCGACGGATCGAAATAGGCCTTCGCATTCTCGACCGAGAGCACGAAAGGTGGCTTCCCCGCCCGCGCCAGGATCCAGCTCATGACCAGCGAGCCGGTGCGATGATTGCCCTCGATGAAGAGCTGCGGCTGACTCAGGAGATGGATGTAGGCGCTCGCCGCCCGCCGCCAAGCCGAGACCCCATTGAGCGCCTGCACCCGCTCGACCAAGGACTCGATGCCGCCCTCGCCCTTAGCATAGAAGTGCTGTTTGGTGGCCTCGATCTGCGAGGCGCATTCGGCGCGCACGGTCGCATCGAGACCACAGAGCACACGCGCATTCAACTCGAGCAGCAGCGGCGAGCTGCCCAGCGCAAAGAGATCGACGCCATCGGCCAGATAGCGATCGACCTGCTGGTAGCCGAGCAGCATGCGTTGCAGGACGTCATCGCCGAGCGGATCGCGCGGGCTGTCCAGGGTCGCGTTGATGCGCGCGAAATCCGCCTGTACCGCACGCAGCGAGGTCTCGATGGCGGCCAGATTGAGTCGTGTCGCCTTCGGCATCAAGATCCGTTCACTGCTGGCGGCACAGCCGCAGACGGCCCGCAATGAGGCTGGCCCACCACGCGCCGCTGCCTGGGTGCGAATGACGCTGTTACGCGTTCAGCTGAACTCGCCGGAGACGTATTCCTTGGTCAGATCGGCCTGCGGGTCTTCGAACACCTGGCGCGTCTCGCCCATCTCGACCAGATAGCCGGTGCGACTGCCCTGCGAGATATCCACCGAGAAGAAGGCCGTGGTATCGGCCACGCGGGTGGCCTGCTGCATGTTATGCGTCACCAGTGCCACCGAATAGTGTTCTTTCAGCTCCAGCATCAGCTCCTCGACCTGGCGCGTCGCAATCGGGTCCAGCGCCGAGCAGGGCTCGTCCATCAGCAGCACATCGGGCTCGGTCGCCACCGCGCGGGCGATGCACAGGCGCTGTTGTTGACCACCGGAGAGCGACAGACCGCTGTTCTTGAGCTTGTCCTTGACCTCGGTCCAGAGCGCCGCGCTGCGCAAGGCCTTCTCGACGCGCTCGTCCATATCACCCTTGAAGCGATTCAGGCGCAGGCCGAAGGCAACGTTGTCATAGATGCTCATCGAGAACGGATTCGGCTGCTGGAACACCATGCCGATGTAGCGCCGCACCAGGACCGGATCGATCGACTTATCGTAGATATCCTGGCCGTGATAGGTCACGCTGCCCTCGAAGCGGAACACCGGGATCAGATCGTTCATCCGGTTCAGGCTGCGCAGCACGGTGCTCTTACCGCAGCCCGAGGGTCCGATGAAGCCGGTGATCTTGTTCTTCTCGACCGGCACGATGCTGTTGCGCACCGCCAGGAAATCACCGTAGAAGATCTTCTCCAAGCGACAGTCCATCACGGTGTCTTTCGGGTCGACCGACCAGGCCGCAGCCGGGCTGGTCACTGCGTCTGCAGTCGCGTTCATCTCTGAATTACCTCGTGAATCGAAATCAGTACTTCTGCCGGCCGAGAACGCGGGCCAGGATGTTGAACACCAAAATGACCAGAACGAGCACCAGCGAGGCGGTCCAGGCGAGTTCGATCTGGTTGTCGTAGGGCATGCCCGAGAAGTTGTAGATCAGGATCGACAGCGACGAGGTCGGCTCGCCCAAGCCCTCCCAGCCATTGATGTAGTAAGTGCTAAACAGGGCCGTAAAGAGCAGCGGCGCCGACTCGCCCGCCGCCCCGGCCACCGCGAGCAGCACCCCGGTCATCACGCCCGGGATGCCGGTCGGTAGGGTGACCTTGCTGATCACCTGCGCGCGGGTACAACCCATGCCGTAGGCCGCATCCTTCATCTTCTGCGGCACCTGCTTTAGGGCCTCCTCGGCGGTCAGGATCACCGTTGGCAGCATCAGTACCGCCAGCGCGATACCGCCGGCCCAAGCCGAGTAGCTCTTCATCGACACCACCAAGGCGGCGTAGACGAAGACACCGGCGAGGATCGACGGAAAACCGGTCAGCACCTTGGCCAGGAAACGGGCGGTATGCGCCAGCTTCGTGTGCGGATCGATCTCGGCCAGGTAGATGGCGGCGAGGATGCCGATCGGGATGCTGATGGCCGCGCCGATGCCGACCATCACCGCAGTCCCGACGATGGCCGGACCGATGCCGCCGCCATACTCGAAGGCGGACGGCGGCAGCTCGGTGAGCGTCTCCCAGTTGATGCGCGCGCCGCCCTTGGCGATCAGCATGTAGAGCACCGAGAACAAGGGCAAGGACGCCAGGATCGCGAGCAGCCAGGTGATGCCGGTGTAGAGGCGGCTCCTCAGGCCGCGCCCCTCGAGCATCGAGCCCTGGAGCTGCGGCATGGACGCCAGATCCTGCTCCAGGACCGCTTCACTGATGTTCCCAGTCATGGCTTATCTCCCCTCGAACTTACGCGTGGCGGCCTTCATGATCCAGAGGCCGAAGACATTCACCAGCAGGGTGATTGTGAGCAGCGCCAGCGCGGCGTACATCAACGCCTGCACCTCGATCGGCCCGGCCTCCGGGAAACTGGAGGCCAGCAGCGACGCCAAGGTATTGGCCGGCGCGAACAGCGAGAGGCTGATCTGATTGGAGTTGCCGATCAGCATCGCCAGCGCCATGGTCTCGCCCAGGGCGCGCCCGAAGCCGAGCACCAGCGCGGCGAGGATGCCGCTCGAAGCGCTCGGCAGCATGACCTTCAGGATCGCCTCCCAACGGGTCGTGCCCATGCCGTAGGCCGCCTCCTTGACCTTGTAGGGCACGCGTTTGAAGGCATCGACCGAGATCGCCGCCACCGTTGGCAGGATCATCACCGCCAACACCAAATTGGAAGCCATAGCCTATGCGCCGTTGTTGACATCGCCGACGAGGGCGATCCATCACTGGAGAGATCGACCCGCTCACCCAGCCGCGTGGCGCGCACTGCCGCGACACCGGCGGCCGGGTGAAGCGAAGGGGAGTAGCCGCAACTATTGCTCGCCGCCGACCAACTTCAGAGCCTGCTCGACCTGGGCCTTGACGTTGTCAGGCAGCGGGATATAGCCCATTTTCGGCGCATCCTTTTGGCCTTGATTCAAGCCATATTCGACGAAGTCACGCAGCAGCTTGGCCTTCTCCTCATCCTGATGCTGGTAGAACAGCATCCAGGTGAAGGTCGCGATCGGGTAGGCCTCCTTGCCCGCCGGATCGTTGACCCACACGCGCAGATCCGGCGTGCCCTCGTAGCCTGGCAGATCGGTGCTCGGGAACTCGGCGCTCGCCAACGCTGCGGTGCCGGACTTTTCGCCTGGCTTGACGAACTCGCCCGCCTTGTTCTGCAGGATCGCCATCGGCTGACGCGTCGCCTCGGCATAGCCGTACTCGATGTAGCCGATCGCCCCCGGGGTCTGCTTGATCATCGCCGCGACGCCATCGTTCTTCGGCGCACCGACGAAGGACTTCGGCCAGTTCACACTCTTGCCGTGGCCGACCTCCTGCTTGAACGTCTCGCTCGCGGCTGCCAGGTGGCCGGTGAAGACGTAGGTCGTGCCCGAGGAGTCGGAGCGGCGCACCACGGTGATCTCATCATCTGGCAGATCGATATCCGGGTTGGCTTTGGCGATCCGCTCGTCCTGCCAGGAATCGAGCTTGCCGCTGAAGATATCGATCAACACGTCGCGCGGCAGCTTCAGCTCGGGATTGCCGGGCAGGTTGTACGACAGGACCACCTCGCCTGCGGTCATCGGCAGCAACACCACGCCCTTCTCGGTCGGCACCTTGCTGATCTCGTCATCATTCATGGCCGCATCGCTGGCCGCGAAATCGACCGTCTCGGCGATGAATGCGCGGATGCCGGCACCGCTGCCCACGGCCTGATACTGCACGCGCACGCCCTTGTTCTGTCTACTGAAGTCCTTCGCCCACTTGGCATAGAGCGGGAACGGAAAACTCGCGCCGGAGCCGTTGACGGTGGTATCGGCGCTCAGTGCCGATGAGAAGGCAACGATCGAAAGACAACCGGCGAGCGCGGTCGTTTTGAGAGCATGCTGAAACGTCATGGATTGCTCCTAATCGACAGGATCGGCGAGCCCAAACAACCCGCGCGCGATGACGCCATCACGGCCGCCGGCTCTTCATTCGCGGCCCCGCTGTTCAACAAATGGCTCGAGGTCTATGGCGCTGAACATGCAGACCTGCGCTTGCGCTACGACTCAGTCGGTAGCGGCGCCGGCATCGAGCGTTTCCTCGCCGGCAGCGTCGATATCGGCGCCACCGATGCCCCGTTACGCCCGGACGAGAGAGACCAGGTCGAGGGTGAATTCGCGCAGCTGCCGATCACCGGCGGCATGATTGCCATCGCCTACAACCTGCCCGATTTTGCCGGCCCGCTGAATCTGCCGCGCGATGTCTACACCGAAATCTTCCTCGGCAACGCCTTCCGCTGGGATGACCCGCGCATCGCCGCCGCCAATCCGGGCCTCAAGCTCCCTTCTCAGCTGATCCAGGTCGTCGGCCGCCGCGACTCCAGCGGCACCACCTTTGCGTTCACCAATCACCTCGCCGCGATCAGCGACGACTGGGCGCAAGGCCCTGGCGTCGCCAAACGCATCGACTGGCCCGGTGGGGCGATGGAGGCCAAGGGTAACGAGGGTGTCGCGCAACGCATCAAGATCACCGAGGGCTCCATCGGCTATGTCGAGGCCGGCTTCGCCGAGCGCCTCGGACTCTCGATCGCTTGGCTCGAAAACGAGGCCGGTGGTTTCGTGCTGCCCAATGTCGAAACCGGCCGTCGCGGCCTCGCCAATGGTTCCGATAGCCTACCGAGCGACCTGACCCAGACTATCCCCGACCCGCAAGGCGCGCGCTCCTACCCCATCGTCACCTATACCTGGGCGCTGGTGCGCGCGGCTGACGCCAACCCGAGCAAGACCTCGAAGGTACATGATCTGGTGCGCTGGATGTTGACCGACGGTCAGCAGTACGCCGAGGCGCTACGTTATGTCCCACTGCCCAAGAACATGACCCAAGCCGCGCTCGCTGAATTGGATCAACTGTAGGGAAACGCTGCGGCGTGGGTCGTCCCGACCAAGCATTGAGACGGGGCCCAGAGCTGTTTCGCCGCAGCGCACGGATCATCGCTGCGGGCGGCCGGGCGCTGTGCGAAAATCCTCTCCCTCATCCCGTTCTCACGCCGACCAAGCCGTCACCTCCACCGTGCCCGAAGAATCAACCGCCCGTCGCAACGACGCGTCTGCCCGCCCTCTGGACTCGGCCGCCGTCAGCGCGCCTGACGGCGAACGCTATTCCGTACTGACGCCACCACTGCCCGAACGCCTCGACGAGCGTCTGCTCTGGGGGCGACTCTATGGCGCCGCGCACGCGCTCGCCATCGCCGAGGCGGCGCGCCGCGCGCAGGCGCCGCTGCTCTGCGTCGTGCCCGATCTCTCGTCTGCGGTGCGCCTGAGCGAAGCGCTGCGCTTCTTCCTCGACCAAACCCAAACCGCCGGGGGGCTGACCGACACGACCGGCGGTGGTCAAGCTGGCGATGGTCAAGAAGAGGCCGTGCCGGTGCTGGGCTTCCCGGACTGGGAAACCCTGCCCTACGACGTGTTCTCGCCGTTACCGGAGCTGGTCTCCGAGCGGCTGTTGACGCTGCACCGGCTGCCGCAGCTCAAGCGCGGTGTGCTGGTGGTGCCCGTCGGCACCCTAATGCAACGGCTGCCGCCGCCGGATTACGTCGACGGGCAATCGCTGGTGCTCGCCGCTGGCGATCGACTGGATCTCGAGCGCACGCGCGAACGTCTGACCCGCGCCGGCTATCAGTACGTCTCGCAGGTCATCACCCATGGCGAGTTCGCAGTGCGCGGTGCGCTGCTCGATATCTTCCCAATGGGCGGCCGCGAGCCGTTGCGCATCGACCTGTTCGATGACGAGGTCGAATCGATCCGCACCTTCGATCCCGACAGCCAGCGCTCGATCGCCAAGCTCGAGCAGGTGCGCCTGCTGCCGGCGCGCGAGTATCCGTTCACCGAGGAGGCGATCGCCGGCTTCCGCCAGCGTTGGCGCGCGAGCATCGATGCCGACCCCAAGGCCAGTCTGATCTACCGCGAGGTCTCCGAGGGCCGGGCACCGGGCGGGCTCGAATACTACCTGCCGCTGTTCTTCGAGCAGACCGCAACCCTGTTCGACTACCTGCCGATTGGCGCGCTGCTGTTCGAGCCGGAAGGCGCGCGCGAGGCCGCCGAGGCGCGCTTCGAGGACATCGGGACACGCTACGAGCAGCGCCGACACGACATCGAGCGGCCACTGCTGCCCCCGCAGCGGCTCTATCTCACACCGGATGAACTCGCCGGCCAGCTCAACGCGCTGCCCGGCGTGCGCTGGCAGAGCGCCGAGTGGCCCGAGCGGCGCAAGGGCTTCGCACAGGTCTGCAACTTCGCCACCGGGCGACCGCCGGCGCTGGCGATCCAGGCCCGCGCTGCTGATCCGGCCGAAGCGCTGAAGGCGTTTGTCAACGAGGCTGCGGAGCGCCGCATCCTCTTCGTCGCCGAGAGCACCGGCCGCCGCGAGATGCTGCTCGATAACCTGCGCGGCTTTGGCATCCAGCCGACCGCAGTCGACGGCTGGCGCGACTTTCTCAGTGGCACAGCGTCGCTTGCCGTCACCGTTGCCCCGCTCGAAGAGCCGCTGCTGCTGCCAGGCATCACCCCGGCCATGACCGGGCAGCGCCCCGATCTAGGCCCTGAGCAGCCCGCACTCGTCCTGCTCACCGAGACCCAGCTCTACGGCGAGCGCGTGCGCCAGGAGCGCCGACGCAAGATCCGCGAGCGCGATGGCGAGGCGGTGGTGCGCAACCTCACCGAGTTGGTCGAAGGCGCGCCGGTCGTGCACGAGGAGCATGGCGTCGGTCGCTTCCTCGGGCTGCAGACGATCGATATCGGTGGCACCGCAGCCGAATTCCTCGCCCTCGAATACGCCAAGGGTGACAAGCTCTATGTGCCGGTCAGCTCGCTGCATCTGATCTCGCGCTACACCGGCGCCGAGCCGGAGCACGCGCCATTACACCGCCTCGGCAGCGATCAATGGGAGAAGGCCAAGCGCAAGGCCGCCGAGAAGGTGCGCGACGTCGCCGCCGAGCTGCTCGACATCTACGCCCGCCGAGCCGCGCGCCAAGGCGTTTCGTTCCCGACCCCAGGGCCGGAGTACGACGCCTTCGCCACCGCCTTCGCCTTCGAGGAAACGCCCGATCAGCAGCGCGCCATCGAGGCCATCCTCACCGATATGGCCGACCCCAAGCCGATGGACCGCGTGGTCTGCGGCGATGTCGGCTTCGGCAAGACCGAGGTCGCGATGCGCGCGGCCTTCAACGCCGTGAATGCCGGCAAGCAGGTCGCGCTGCTGGTGCCGACTACCCTGCTCGCGCAGCAGCACTTCCAGAACCTCTCCGACCGCTTCGCCGACTGGCCGATCAAGGTCGAGAGCCTGTCGCGCTTCAAGACCCCCAAGGAGGTCAAGGCAGTGATCGATGGGCTTGCCGCTGGCACCGTCGACATCGTCGTCGGCACCCACAAGCTGTTGCAGGCCTCGGTCAGGTTCAAGAACCTGGGGCTGGCGATCATCGACGAGGAGCACCGCTTTGGGGTCCGGCACAAGGAGCAGCTGAAGAACCTGCGCGCCGAGGTCGACGTGCTCACACTCACGGCCACACCAATCCCACGCACGTTGA
>NZ_JCAQIA010000054.1:0-18250 GCF_059621085.1 Halochromatium sp. NSM3
CAGCTTGCGACTCTTCGCCCACCTGCGGGCGGTGTTCGCGGCGGCGGACGAGACCTCCATCACCACCGAGATCCAGCTCCAGGCCACGGCTGCTCGGCCACTGCGCGATCTGCGTTTCGATAGCCGCGCGCACAAGCGTTTCGATGGCGATGTTCGCTGCCTCACGACCTTGACCGATATCACCGAGATGCGCTGCGCCGAACACGAGCGCGACGAGGCTCGGCGTCGTCTCGATCTGGCCATCGAAGGCGGCGATATCGGCACCTACAGCGCCTCGTTGCCGAAGGGCCGGGTGCATGGCGACGCGCGCTTCTACGACATGCTCGGCTACCGCCCGGGTGATCTGAAGCTCGACTGGCCGGACTGGCTGGCGCTGATCCACCCGGATGACCGGGCGCGGGTCGAGACGCGACTGCGCCCGGTGCTTGCGGCTGATCTGGATCGCTTCGAGTCCGAGTATCGGGTCCGCCATCGTCTTGGGCATTGGGTCTGGATACTGGATCGCGCGCGCGTGTTTGCCCGTGATCAAGTGCTCGGAGACCTCGAACTCGCCGGTACCCATTTCGAGGTGACGCGTCGGCGCGAGGCCGAACTCAAGCTGGCCCATCTGGCCGATCATGATGAGCTGACCGGATTGCTCAATCGGCGGGGGATGTGGGGGGCGATCGAGCGCATCCGCAGTCAGGCGACCCGCTCCAGCATGCCCTATTGTCTGGCGATCTTGGATCTGGATCACTTCAAGCGGGTCAATGATGCCTACGGGCACGCCGCCGGTGATGAGATCTTGCGGGTCGTGGCGGGCCGGTTGCACAAGGGGCTGCGTCAGTCTGACTGGATCGGTCGCTGGGGCGGCGAGGAGTTGATCGCTCTGATCACGAATACCACCGTGGCGCAAGCGGTGCAGAGCATCGAGCGCATGCGCGAGGCGGTGAGCGCGGAGCCGATCGCGACCGAGTCCGGCGAGATCCAAGTCACCTTGAGCGCGGGGCTCGCCTGTTCGCGCACCGCGAGTGATGACCCGGGTGAGATGATCGCCCGCGCCGATGCCGCGCTCTATCGGGCCAAGGATGCCGGCCGCAACCAGGTGGTGTTCGATGGCAACGAGGCGGGCCAGCGCGCGATCTCGATCGCCGTGCAGTTACAAGAGGCGTTACGCCGCACTGCGATTCGACCCGCCTTTCAGCCCATCGTCACCCTCAGCGATCAGCGTCTGGTTGGCGAGGAGGCGCTGGCGCGCATCGTCGATCCGGTGCATGGCAACCTGGCTGCGGGGGCTTTCCTCGGCGTTGCTCAGCAACTCGGACTGATGCACAAGATCGATGCCCTGTTGCTGCACAGCGTGATCGAGCGGCTGCGGACCGACTCTGTGGGGCTTGATCCGGCGCTGCTGTTCTTCGTCAATCTGTCCGGTGACCTGCTGTTGCATCCCGAGGAGATCCAGGTGCTCGCCGAAGCGTTGAGCAGTCTGTCGGCCTTGCTCGGACGGGCCCCGCCCGTGGTGCTGACCATCGCCGAGGAGCAGGTCGCCACGAGTACGGCGCAGGTGACCAAGGCGCTGGCGCCCTTGCTCGAAGTGGGTTGTCAGCTCGCGCTCGGACGCTGCGGTGGCGAGGCGGGTGGTTTTCGTTTCCTGGCCAGCCTGCCGATCACGTTCGTCGAGCTTGATGGTGGCCTGGTGCGGCAGGCGCGCGAGTCGGTGCGTGCTCGCACCCTGCTCGGTAGCCTCCAGCATGCGGCCCAAGACATGGGCCTGGTCACGCTGGTGAAGCGCGTCGAGTATGAGGAGACCCGTGAACAGTTGCTCAAGCTTGGGGTCGACTGGGGGCAGGGGTATCTCTTAGGCCGACCCTCGGAACCGGTGACGGATTAGCGCTTCGTGCGCTCGGGGAGCAGGCGCTGCGATTCCTGGCGCACCACCTCGTAGCACTCGCAGACCCGTGCCTCCAGTCCTGGCCGGTCCAGGATCCTGATGTGTCCCCGGCTGTAGCGGATCAACCCGTCACTCTGCAAGCGCCCGGCGGCCTCGGTCACGCCCTCGCGCCGCACGCCCAGCATGTTGGCGATCAGCTCTTGGGTCATCTCCAGCTCGTTCGTCGGCAACCGGTCCAGGCTGAGCAGCAGCCAGCGGCACAGCTGCTGGTCGATCGTGTGGTGGCGATTGCAGACGGCGGTCTGCGCCATCTGGGTCAGCAGTGCCATGGTGTAGCGCAGTAGCAGCGGCTGCAAGCTCCCGTGGCGGCGCCCGCCGTAGCGGGCGAATTCACGCTTGAGCACCGGCCCCTTGAGCCGAAAGGCCTCGCCCGCGCTCTGCACCACGGCCCGATTTGGCATGGTTTCCCCCCCCATGAAGAGGGCGACGCCGACGATGCCATCGTTGCCGACCACGGCGATCTCGGCGGAGGCGCCATTCTCCATTACATAGAGCAGGGAGACGATGGCGGTGGTCGGAAAATAGACATAGTTCAGTCCCTCGCCGGACTCGTACAGGACCTTGCCGAGGGGCAACGGGACCGGCTCGAGGTGCGTCAGCAGGCGTTCGTACTCCGCCTTGGGCAGAGCGGCGAGCAGATGATTCCGACGTGGAGACGCAGGCGCGGGCGCAGGCGCGGTGGACATGAGTAGCTTCCCGAATGAGCGGCTGGATGCGGGATCGGACCTGTGCGGCGGCCCACCTCAACCGATCCGGGCCGCGCTCTGTACGATAACGCACAGACCGCCGGGCGGGCCAGTGGTCGCTACAGATCGCCGGCAACGCGCGTCGGTCCAGACTCACAGTCCATGACCTGTCCGTAGATCGCCTCCATCGCCCCATAGCAGTCGCAGGCGGCGGCCCGCAGACCCGCGCGGTCGAGGATGGTGATATCCCCGCGCCGGTAATCGATGAGCTGACAGCCTTGCAAGGCTGTCGCCGCCCGGGTAACGCCCGAGCGGCGCACGCCCAGCATGGCGGCCAGCACCTCGTGGGTGACATGGAAGCGGTTCGAGTGCGCCCGATCCTGCGACATCAACAGCCAGCGGGCGAGGCGTGCCTCGACGACATGAAAACGGGTGCATGCCACCATCCTCGCGGCCTGGCTCATCAACACGGCGAGATAGCGCTCAAGGGTCTGATGCAGGGCCTCGCTCTGGCCCAGCGCCTGGCCAAACGCCTCGGCACTCATGCGCCACGCCGGCCCCGTGCCCTGAACCAAGGTCTGCAGCAGCCTGAGGTCGGCACCCAGCACGAGGGGTGCCCCGATCATGCCTTCGCTGCCGGTGAGCCACACCTCCAGACCGGGGTGATCCATGGCTGGGGTCACCAGGGACACAAAGCTGTCGGTGGGGAAGTAGACCTCGCGGATGCGCTCGCCAGGCTCGCCGAGCACCTCGCCACGGCGCAGCTCGACGCAGTCGCACTTCGACAGAATCCGTGCTTGGTCAAGCTCGGGCAGCGCCGCCAGGAGCCGATTTTCAAGCTGGCCGGGTGTCTTCGCGGAGGCCATTTGCACGCGCCTTCTCCTGGTTGCTTGGTGATGGGACGAAGCTCACACGGCCAAACAAGGGATGCTCGTTAGCCGATCAGCGTGGGTAGCAATACGCTTGCTGCTCCCTGTGTTCAGTGCGCTAGCGAACAGACGCTCGCCATGGCCATCGCTATCCTGATGCTTACCCAATGCCCAAATCGTCTGACAGGAGAAGCGCTATGCCTCTGATTACATTGATCGTCACACTCGTCGTTGTCGGGTTGATCCTCTGGTTGATCAATAACTACCTGCCAATGGACGGAAAAATCAAGCAGATCTTGAATGTGGTCGTCGTGATCATCGTGATTCTTTGGCTGCTATCCGTCTTTGGACTCATCGCTCCGCTATCGTCAATTCAGGTCGGTTAGTCGAGCGGCAACGTTAAAACCCAGGGCACAGCTGGAGTTCGCACCTATTTCCAATGGTGCCGGCTAGTGCCACCTGGCAATCATTCGCTGGTGAGCAGCTTATGTGCGATGCCGCACCGACCGCAGAGCGGTCACGAGCGTAGTCTGTGTCTTGAGCGATGGGGGAAAGCACTCCACGCTAGTCCGTAATCCATTGATTAGGTTAGGAGAGTCTCATGAACAAAGAGCAAGCCAAAGGCCACTACGAAGAAGCGAAAGGCGCGGTGAAGGAAGCCGCCGGCAAGATGACCGGCAATGAGGAGCTGGAAATCAAGGGCAAGATCCAAAAGGAAGCTGGCAAGATCCAAGCGGACGCTGGCGATGTTGAAGAAGAGGTCAAGGACAAGACCTAACCGTGCCTTCGAGGAGCCGCGTTGACGAGTCTTGGCGAGTCTTGGACAGTCTCGCTCGCCGCGCGGCGGTCGCTGATCAAATAGTCAACACCGAGGTTTAACCATGAAAATGCAAACAGCTCTTATGTCATTGAATTCGTTGAAGGGTCTTTTCGCGATCGTCTTCCTGTCCGCCGCACTCGCCCTCATCGGCTGCGAGAACGAAGGACCGGCCGAGGAAGTCGGAGAGAATATAGATCAAACTGCTGAGAGGGCAGGCGACAAGATGGGCGAAGCGAAGAGAGAGTTGACCGACTAAGCTCAAAGCAAGCCATCAGGGCCGGCGCGACAGCGATGTGCATCAATGCTCATGCTGTTGTCACGCCGGTCAATCACGACTGCAAGGACATGAACATGATCATCAACCAACAGCTTATGATGAAACGCCTCCTTCTCGCGGCGGTGGCAGCCTGCTCGCTGCTTGTGATCGGCGGGCAGGCGCTTGCTGCGACGGCGGAAGATTTGGAGCGAGACGCCGCCGAAGCGTTGCAACTCCTGTATGAGACCAACCCCACGACCGCAGAGATTGCCGAGAGCGCAACGGCGGTCTTGGTGTTTCCAAGTGTCGTTAAGGCCGGCCTGGTCTTTGGCGGCAGTTATGGCGAAGGAGTGCTGATGAAGGGCGACGAAGTGGCCGGCTATTACAACTCCGTTTCCGCGTCCTGGGGTTGGCAAGCAGGAGCCCAATCGTACAGTTATGTTGTCTTTCTCATGAACGACAAAGCTGTGCGTTATCTCGACAAATCTGAAGGATGGGAGATTGGTGTCGGGCCGACCGTCGTTGTGGTGGATGAAGGCCTGGCGAAGAATCTGTCATCGACATCCCTCCAAGACGACGCCTACGCGTTCATCTTCGATCAGAAAGGACTGATGGCCAGTCTCAGTATCGAAGGGACGAAAATCAGCCCGATCGACCGATGATCGAATGATGCGCGGCTTCATCAATCAATTAACAGGTGAGAAACGTCTTATGAATCAAGAACAAGCCGAAGGCCACTACGAGGAATTGATAGACAGGGTGAGGGAGGTCACCAGCAAGCTCGTTGGCAATGAGGCGGTGGAGAACACGGGCCGGGGTCAGGCGAGTATTAGCGATGTTGAGGAGGAGGCCAAGGATGAACATTAACTGAGCGATTCGAGGAGCCGCGCTGACGCGTTTTTCTTGCTCTGTGCACGGTTGCGTACAGAGGTTCCAATCAGCCACCCGCTCAGGAGACTGCGCACGTGAATCCAATCAATAGGGCGATGCGCGAGGTCTCACTGGCGGTGCGGACGTGGATGCGTTCCAACGATCTGACCGGTCACGCCATTCGCGCCGAACCACCGCTGCGCGCGGAATTGTTCAGCGCGGCGCAGATGGAGCAGCACGGCAAGGTGCTCGCGGCCTCGCATCGGTTGATCGCCAAGCATCCGCCGGATCGTCTGCTCGGGCGTCTGAACGCCAACGAGAAGATCCTGACCGAGGGCTCTCGGCTGCTCATGCTCGCGGTGGCGGAGAGCCGTCGCATCGCGCCGGCCGGTGAATGGCTGCTCGATAACTTTTATCTGATCGAGGAACAGATCCGCACCGCCAAGCGGCATCTGCCCAAGGGCTACAGCCGGGAGCTGCCGCGCCTTCGCGACGGGCCCTCGGCGGGCCTGCCCAGGGTCTATGACCTGGCGCTGGAGATCATCGCGCACGGTGACGGCCGGGTGGACCCGGAGAATCTGAGTCGGTTCATCGCCGCCTATCAGGATGTCACCGTCCTGCGCCTAGGCGAACTCTGGGCCATTCCGATCATGCTGCGCCTAGCGCTGATCGAGAATCTGCGCCGCGTCACGGCGCGCGTCGCCGCCAGTCGCATCGACCAGAACCTAGCCGATGGCTGGGCCGATCGCATGCTGGCGATGACCGAGAGTGATCCGAAGAGTCTGATCCTGGTGATCGCGGACATGGCCCGCTCGCGCCCGCCGATGTCGGGCGCCTTCGTCGCCGAACTGGCGCGCCGGCTGCAAGGGCGCAGCGCCGCGCTGGCCCTGCCGCTGACCTGGATCGAGCAGCAGCTCTCGGAGTCCGGGCAGACCATCGAGCAACTGGTGCGGGTCGAGAACCAGCAACAGGCCGCAGATCAGGTCTCCATCAGTAATAGCATCGGCAGCCTGCGCTTCCTTGGGGCGATTGACTGGCGCGAGCTGGTCGAGACCATGAGCCTGGTCGAGCGCACCCTGCACGAGGACCCGGACGGGATCTATGGGCGCATGGATTTTGCGACGCGCGATCGCTACCGGCATGCGGTGGAAAAGATCGCCAAGCGCGGCCAGTTGTCCGAGACCGAGGTGGCGCGCGCGGCGATCGAGCTGGCGCGGTCACTTGCGGCGTCCAACGCTCACGCCAATGCACCAGCCCAGCCGGATGGGCGCGCCACGCATGTCGGCTATTATCTGATCGATCGCGGATTGCCCCAGCTCGAACAGCATGCCGGAATCGGGGTGCATCGCTTTAGCTTGGCCTCGCTGCAGAGACCAGGAGGCCGCGCCCCATTAGCGCTCTACCTCGGCGGCATCCTGTTGCTGACGATCGGCTTTTCCTTGAGCTTGATGACCCAGGCCGAGGGGGCTCCAGGTTGGCTCCTGCCGATCCTTGCGCTGCTGGCCGTGCTCGGCACCAGTCAACTGGCGGTGGCGCTGATGAACTGGCTGGCGAGTCTGCTGGCGACGCCCCATCCGCTCCCGCGTCTGGACTTTTCAGCCGCCATCCCCTCGCAGGCGCGCACCCTGGTGGTGACGCCCACCATGCTCAGCAGCGCGCGCGGGGTCGAGGCCCTGATCGAGTCGCTGGAGGTGCGCTTCCTGGCCAATCACGACGCGCATCTGCACTTCGCTCTGCTGACCGATTTCCGTGATGCGCCGAGCGAGACGTTGGCGGGCGACCGGGCCTTGATCGACCTGGCTGCACAAGGTGTCGCCGCGCTCAATGCCAAATACCCGCGCGCGGACGGCGACAGCTTCTTCCTGTTCCATCGCCCGCGTCGTTGGAACCCGCAGGCTGGGGTCTGGATGGGTTACGAGCGCAAGCGCGGCAAGCTCATGGACCTGAACGCACTGTTAAGAGGTGATAACGACGAGCGCTTCTCGCTGATCGTCGGCGACACGCTGATCCTCCCAAACCTGCGCTACGTCATCACCCTGGACACCGATACCCAACTTCCGCGCGATGCCGCCCGGGAGATGGTCGGCGCCATGGAGCACCCGCTGAATCAGCCGCGCTTCGATCCCGCGCTGGACCGTGTCTCCACCGGCTACGGCATCCTGCAGCCGCGTGTGACTGTCAGCCTGACCGGCGCGAATCGCTCGCGGTTTGCGCGGATGCATGGGCAGGACGCCGGCATCGATCCCTATACTCAGGCGGTGTCGGACCTCTATCAGGACTGGTTCCAGGAAGGCTCCTTCATCGGCAAGGGGATCTATTCGGTTGATGCCTTCGAGCAGGCGCTCGATGATCACTTCCCCGAGAATCGCATCCTCAGTCACGACCTGCTCGAGGGCTGCTACGCAGGCTCCGGGCTGCTCTCCGATGTGCAACTGTACGAGGACTATCCGGCCAGCTACAGCGCCGATGTGAGCCGCCGCCACCGTTGGATTCGTGGCGACTGGCAGATTGCCCAGTGGTTGCTGCCGCGCGTGCCTGCTCGTGACGGCGGCTCGCGCCGCAATCCGATCTCGGCGCTATCGCGCTGGAAGCTAGCCGACAACCTGCGCCGCAGCCTGGTGCCGGCGGCCCTGACCGCGCTGCTGGTGCTGGGTTCGATGCTGCTGGCCAAGCCCGGTCTTTGGACGCTGTCGGTGCTGGGCATCCTGCTGATTCCGGCGCTGCTGACCGCGATGCTGAGCGCGCTCAGCAAGCCCGGCGATCTGAGCTGGCCGGCGCATCTGGCCGCCGCAGCGCGCGCCGCCGGCCAGCGTCTGACGCAGGCGCTGTTCAACCTGGCCTGTCTTCCCTACGAGGCCTACTTCAGCCTCGATGCCGTGCTCCGCACCCTATGGCGATTGGGTATCAGCCGACGCAACCTGCTTGAATGGACCTCCTCGGGCGACCTGGAGCGCAAGCGTCAGGGGCTCGCCGGCATCTACCGCACCATGTGGATCGCCCCGGCCGTTGCGCTGATCGCGGGCGCGGGTTTGGTGCTGAACGCGCCGATGGCACTGCTCGTGGCCACGCCTGTCCTGCTGGCCTGGCTGGCGGCGCCCCTGATGGTCTGGTGGATGAGCCGCCCGCTCGAACGGCGCGAAGCGCGCCTGACGGCCGAGCAGACCGGGTTCCTGCACAGCAACGCGCGCCGGACCTGGGCCTTCTTCGAGACTTATGTCGGCGCGGACGACCATTGGCTGCCGCCGGACAATGTGCAGGAACATCCGGTGACCGTGGTGGCGCATCGCACCTCGCCGACCAACATGGGGCTGGCGCTGCTGGCGAATCTAACCGCCCATGATTTCGGCTACTTGCCCGCCGGCGGACTGCTCGCCCGCACTGGCGCCGCGCTGCGCACGATGACCACGCTGGAGCGCTATCGCGGCCACTTCCTCAACTGGTATGACACCCAATCGCTGGAGCCGCTCGCGCCGCGCTACATCTCCTCGGTGGACAGCGGCAATCTCGCGGCGCATCTGTCGACCCTGCAACCGGGCCTGCTCGAGCTGATCGACGCCCCGATTCTCAGCCCGCGCTGGCTAGCAGGCATCGGCGATACTTGGAAGACGCTGACCGAGGCGCTCGCGGCGGATCCCGAGTTTGGACGCCGGCCGGCGCTGCCGAAACCCTTCGGCCAGTTCCAGCAGACCCTGGAATCCGCCCACCTGCTGCCACCGACTAACCTGAGCGAGGCACGCGGCTGTCTTGAGGCGCTGGCGGTGCAGGCCGAGGAAGCCGCCCATCAACCCGAAACGCAGACCGAAGCCGAGGGGGGCGTCACGGCTTGGGCGCAACGTCTGGCGCGACAATGCCGCGCCCTGCTGGATGACCTGCTGTTGCTTGCGCCCTGGCTCGCGGCTGCGGGGTCGGCTGCGGGGCAGGGCGTGCCGGCCCAATCCGATACGCACTCGCAACCTCCACTGTCATTGACGCTCCGGCAACTGGCCGAGCTTGAGTTGGGCCTGGGTGGCACGTCCGGCCACCCCGCCCGTGCGCGCATCCACGAGATCGAGCAACTGGCGCTCACCGTCGGCGATCTGGCGCGCCTGGACTACGATTTCCTGTTCGACGAGGCGCAGGCGCTGCTGGCCATCGGGTACAACGTCGACGAGCGCCGCCGCGACGAGAGCTACTACGATCTGCTCGCCTCCGAAGCGCGCCTGGGCTGTTTCGTCGCCATCGCCCAAGGCCAGTTGCCGCAGGAGAGCTGGTTCGCCCTCGGTCGTCTGCTGACCCGCGCTGCTGGCCATGCGACGCTCCTGTCCTGGAGCGGCTCGATGTTCGAGTACCTGATGCCGCTGCTGGTGATGCCGAGCTACGACAACACCCTGCTCGACCAAACCTATCGCACCGCAGTGGCCCGGCAGATCGCCTATGGCAAGGAGCGCGGCGTGCCCTGGGGCGTGTCGGAGTCCGGCTACAACGGCGTCGATGCCCAGCTCAACTATCAGTACCGCGCCTTCGGCGTCCCCGGGCTGGGGCTCAAGCGCTGGCTGGCCGAGGATCTGGTCATCGCCCCCTATGCCACGGCACTGGCGTTGATGGTGGCGCCCGAGGCCGCCTGCCAGAATCTGCAGCGGCTCGCCGCCAGCGGGCTAGCGGGGCCGTTCGGCTTCTATGAGGCGATCGACTACACCGCATCGCGTCTGCCGCGTGGGCAAGCGAGCGCCGTGGTCCGCTCCTTCATGGCCCATCACCAGGGCATGACCTTGCTGTCGCTGGCTTCGCTGCTGCTCGAGCGCCCGATGCAGCGCCGCTTCGCCGCCGTGCCGGCTTTCCAGGCTACGGCCCTGCTGCTACAAGAGCGCATCCCCAAGACCACGGTGTTCTTCGCCGACACCCACGGCGAGATCACCGGTGAGCGCGCGAGCGATAGCAGTCTCGAGGCACCGATCCGCGTCCTCACCAGCCCCCACACGCCGCATCCCGAGGTGCAATTGCTCTCCAACGGTCGCTACCATGTGATGGTGACCAATGCCGGCGGCGGCTACAGCCGCTGGAATGAGCTTGCCGTCACCCGTTGGCGCGAGGACAGCACCTGCGATTCCTGGGGTAGCTTCTGTTATCTGCACGACCTGAAGAGCGGTGCCGTCTGGTCGAGCGCCTACCAGCCCACGCTGACGACGCCAGATCGCTTCGAGGCGATCTTCTCCGAGGGCCGGGCCGAGTTCCGCCGCCGCGATCATGAGATCGAGTCCTACACCGAGATCGTCGTCTCGCCGGAGGATGATCTCGAGCTGCGCCGGCTGCGCCTGACCAACCGGTCGCGCACCCGTCGGGTCATCGAGGTCACCAGCTACAGCGAGGTCGTGCTCGCCCCGTCCGCCGCCGACAACCTGCATCCGGCCTTCAGCAACCTCTTCATACAAACCGAGATCCTCCATTCCGGGTCCGCGATCCTCTGCCACCGCCGGCCACGCTCGCAAAACGAGTCCTCGCCTTGGATGTTCCATGCGCTGGTGGTCCGCGGATGCTTGGCCTCCGCTCAGGACAGCGCCCTCAATAACGACCGTAATAGTGATCAGGATCGCCGCGAGACGTCGGCGTCGGACGCGAGGGAAGCGGCTGCGCGCGAACCCTCTTACGAGACGGATCGGATGCGCTTCATCGGACGCGATCGGACCCTAGCCGCCCCGCTGGCGCTGGATCAGCCTGGGGCACTCTCCGGCAGTGCCGGCTCGGTGCTGGACCCGATGGTCGCGATCCGCCAACGCATCCTGTTGGAGGCCGACCAAACCGTCACCATCGATCTGATCCAAGGCATCGGCGAGACCCGTGAGCAGGCTCAGGGGCTGGTCGAGAAATACCAGGACGCGCGGCTTGCCAATCGCGTCTTTGATCTCGCCTGGACCCACAGCCAGGTGGTGCTGCGCCAGCTCAACGCGAGCCCGACCGACGCGCAGCTCTACGGCAGTCTGGCCAGCTCGATTCTCTATACCAATGCCGCGCTGCGCGCCGAGCCCGGCGTGCTGGCGCAGAACCGTCGCGGGCAGTCTGGCCTCTGGAGTCACGCGGTGTCCGGCGATGTGCCCATCGTGCTCTGCCGGATCGGCAATCGCGCCAACATCGCCCTGGTGCATCAGCTCGTGCAGGCGCATGCCTATTGGCGCCTGAAGGGACTCACTGTGGACCTGGTGATTTGGAACGAGGATCGCGCCGGTTACCGCCAATACCTTCAGGAGCAGATCCTGGGTCTGATCGCCGCAGGCGCCGAGGCGCATGTGGTGGACCACCCCGGCGGCATCTTCATCCGCCCGGCCGATCAGATCTCGGAGGAGGACCGGGTGCTGTTCCAGACCGTCGCGCGTGCCATTCTCAGCGACGGCCGCGGAACGCTGGCGGAGCAGATCAACCGGCGCGCGCCGCTGCCGAAGCCGATGCCGCTGTTGAAATCCAGCGGCAACCGGGCGCGCGAGCTGCGGCGCGTGGATCCGACAGGCCCAACTAGCCCGACGCTGCGCTTCGACAACGGCCTCGGCGGCTTCTCCGCCGACGGGCGCGAATACGTCATCACCACCAAGCCCGGCCAGACCACGCCCGCACCCTGGGTGAACGTGCTGGCCAATGCGCTGTTCGGGACGGTCGTCTCCGCCAGTGGCGGCGCCTACACCTGGAGCGAGAATGCCCATGAGTTCCGGCTCACACCCTGGCACAACGACCCGGTCAGCGATGTCCACGGCGAGGCCTTCTATCTGCGCGACGAGGTGAGCGGGCAGGTCTGGTCACCCACCCCGTTGCCCGCCGGCGGTACGACGCCTTATGTCAGTCGACACGGCTTCGGTTACAGCGTCTTCGAGCATCGTGAGGCCGGCATCGACTCGGAGCTGTGGGTCTATGTCGCCCTGGATGCGCCAGTGAAATACATGGTGCTGAAGCTGCACAATCGCTCGGAGCAAGCACGCCGGCTGTCCGCGACCGGTTATGTCGAGTGGGTGCTCGGGGATCTGCGGCCGAAGTCGGCGCTGCATGTCGTCACCGAGATCGACCCGACCAGCGGCGCGCTCTTTGCTCGCAATCCCTACAACAGCGAGTTCGCCAACCGGCTGGCCTTCTTCGATGTCGACGACCCGGCGCGGACCCTGTGCGGCGATCGCACCGAATTCCTCGGGCGCAACGGCACCCTGAGCCATCCGGCCGCGCTGGAGCGCACCCGGCTGTCTGGCCGGGTCGGCCCGGCGTTGGATGCCTGCGGTGCGTTGCAGACGCACTTTGACCTCGCCGCCGGACAGAGCCACGAGATCGTCTTTCGGCTCGGCGTGGTTGGCCGGCGCGGCGCCGATGATGCCAGCCTGCTGGCGCAACCTCACCGGGGCGCGGCCGCCGCGCGAGCCGTGCTAGAAGCGGTTCAAGCCTATTGGACAAGAACGCTGGGCGCGGTGCGGGTCGAGACCCCCGACCCCTCGCTCGACCTGCTCGCCAACGGTTGGCTGGTGTATCAGACGCTGGCCTGCCGCTTCTGGGCGCGCAGCGGTGATTACCAGTCTGGTGGCGCCTTCGGCTTCCGCGATCAGTTGCAGGACAGCATGGCGCTCATCCATGCCGAACCAGGCGAGGTGCGCGCGCACCTGCTGCGTTGTGCCGGGCGTCAGTTCCGCGAAGGCGATGTCCAGCACTGGTGGCATCCACCCTCGGGCCGGGGGGTGCGCACGCGCTGCTCGGACGACTATCTCTGGCTGCCGCTGGCGACCTGCCGCTATGTGCTGGTCACCGGCGACACCGGGGTGCTGGACGAAATGGCCCCGTTCCTGGATGGCCGTCTGGTCAGCGGCGAGGATGAGGGCTACTACGACCTGCCAGGTCAGGGCGACGAGTCGGCGAGCCTCTACGACCACTGCGTGAGCGCCATCCTGCACGGCCTGCGGATGGGCGAGCACGGCCTGCCGCTGATCGGCTCGGGCGACTGGAACGATGGCATGAACCTGGTCGGCATCAAGGGCCGGGGCGAGAGCATCTGGCTCGGGTTCTTCCTGCATGAGGTGCTGACGCAGTTCGCCGAGTTGGCACGTTCGCGCGGCGATGCGTCCATGCTCGCGCGCTGCGAGCACGAGGCTGGGCGACTGCGCGAGAACCTGGAGCTGCATGGCTGGGACGACAACTGGTACCGGCGCGCCTACTTCGACGATGGGACGCCGCTGGGGTCCGCGACCAGTCCGGAATGCCGCATCGACTCCATTGCCCAGAGCTGGTCGGTGCTGTCCGGGGTCGCTGGTCCCGAGCGCGCGCGCCTAGCCATGGAGGCGCTCAATACGCATCTCGTGCGCCGCGATGCCGGGCTGATCCAGCTCCTGGACCCGCCCTTCGACACCTCATCGCTCGAGCCCGGCTACATCAAAGGCTATGTCCCCGGCGTGCGCGAGAATGGCGGGCAATACACACATGCCGCGATCTGGGCGGCGATGGCCTTCGCCCGACGGGGCGACCCGGCGCGCGCCTGGGAGCTGTTCGACATGATCAATCCGATCAACCATGGCTGCTCGGCCGAGGAGATCGCGACCTACAAGGTCGAGCCCTATGTGATCGCGGCCGATGTCTATGGCGTCGTGCCCCATGTGGGACGCGGCGGTTGGACCTGGTACACCGGCTCGGCGGGCTGGATGTATCGACTCATCCTCGAGTCCCTGCTCGGGCTGAGGCTGGAGGGAGACCGGTTGCGCATCGAGCCCTGCCTGCCCGACGATTGGGACGGTTTCAAGATCCACTACCGCTATCGGTCGACCGCCTACCAGATCGCCATCGTGCGAACCCCGGCGCTTCCGGGGGACGAAGCGGACGTGGTGCGCCTGACGGTTGATGGCGTCGATCTGCACGAACGGGTCATCCATTTGGTTGATGACCATCGCGAGCACAGCGTTCAGGTCAGGATCGCGGGATAGGCCGAATCAGACCCCGAATCAGACCCCGAATCAGACCTTGGTAAGTTCGTCTTCACGGGCATTGGGCTCGGGCTGCTCATCCGCGTCATGCTCTCGATGGCCGGCGGGCTGTGCTGCACGGCAGCCCCTGATCGCGCCAGCCTCCATGGCCTTCCAGAAATGTGCGTTACCGTACCGACTCCAGCGGGCGCGGGGGGCAAGCTATGTCTATCACGACTTATCACGACTAGGAGTCCGATCTCATGCCGTTTGGTCTCATTCAACTTCCCTGGTGGGGGTATGTGCTGGTCATTCTGGGCTTGACCCACATCACCATCGCCTCTGTCACCATCTTCCTGCACCGGCACCAAGCGCACCACGCACTGGACCTGCATCCGGTTGTAAGCCACTTCTTCCGCGCCTGGCTGTGGCTCACCACCGGAATCATCACGCGCAACTGGGTTGCCGTCCATCGGAAGCATCACGCCAAGTGCGAGACCCCGGAGGATCCGCACAGCCCGCAGATCTACGGGCTCAACAAGATCCTGTTCGATGGCGTGGATCTCTATAGCCGCGAGGCTGCGGTGGCGGAGACGGTGGAGCGCTACGGGCACGGCACGCCCAACGATGCACTCGAGCGCCACCTCTACGCGCGGCATAGCCGACTTGGCATCGGTCTCATGCTGGTGATCGATCTGGTCCTGTTCGGTCCCATCGGGCTCACCGTCTGGGCGGTCCAGATGATGTGGATCCCCTTCTTCGCCGCCGGCGTCATCAACGGCATCGGCCACTACTGGGGCTACCGCCGCTTTGCCCCCAATGATGCCTCTAGGAACATCGTGCCTTGGGGCATCCTGATCGGTGGCGAGGAGCTGCACAACAACCACCATGCCTACGCCACCTCGGCCAAGCTCTCCAATCAATGGTGGGAGATCGACATCGGCTGGTTGTATATCCGCCTGCTCGCGGCGGTGGGACTCGCCAAGGTGCGGCGCGTGGCGCCCAAGATACACATCGACCCGACCAAGCGGCACTGCGACGCCGGCACCTTACAGGCCATTGTCATCCATCGCTATGCCGTACTGGCCAGGTTTGCCGGCAGCCTGAAGTCGACAGTCAGGCAAGAGGTGCGCAAAAGGCAACCTGGGGCGGACCTCGGGCTCAACGAGAAGAGGACGCTGCAAGCCGTCCAGAGCGGGCTGCAGCGGGGCGCCGAGAATCTGTCCGAGTCGGAGCGCATCATCTTTGAGCGGTCGCTCGCGGCCAGTCCGCTGTTGAGCATCCTCTACGCGATGCGCCAAGAGCTGGTCGCCCTCTGGGGCCGCTCCAACGCCTCGCGTGAGCAGCTGGTCGAGCAGTTGGAGCGCTGGCTCCAGCACGCCGAGACGAGCGGTGTCATCGCGCTGCGGCAGTTCTCCAAGAGACTCTGTGGCTATGGTTGAGGCTCCATAGTTTGCGTGGAAGTGTGGCGGCGCGTTCGGTGCCGCACAGACGGTCGCTGGGTTTCGTCGCTAAGCTTGGTTCGATCATCAACGAAGCTTCCTAGATTGTGCTTCTGTGATGCCTGTTGCCGTTTTGAATTCACAAGAGGCCTGAGTATGAAGACGTTATTCACAGCAGTGTCCGGCTTTCCAAGGTGGGCGCCAGACCGAGTGGAGGATGTCCCGCTGGCAAGTAACACGATTGCCGCAAACGCTGTCGAAATGCCGACGGTCTCAATCCGGAAACTTCCGCTCGCCATTGCCTGCCTCCTTTCCGGTGTCGTCGTGGCTCCGGCAGCGTTTGCTCAGAGTTACGGCGCCCCTGGATACGGCTACGGCCCTCCCCCGGGTTACGGCCCTACGAGTTACAGCTACGCCCCTCCGGGTTACGCCTACGGTCCAGGTGCTCAGGGTTCTGGTAGGGCTGCGGCTCCGCAGCAGCCGGCCCAAGGCGAGGCAGCGGCTGGCGTCGAGCAGCAGGTCCGCCAGGCTGCCGAGACGCCGGCGCAGGAGAGAGGCGCGCAGCCGGGCCAGGATGAGGGCGAACGGGCGAGCCTTCATACCACGCTCTCGGTGGACGTTCCCGAGCCGGTCGTCACAGTCAGCCAGTCCGATTCGGGCGTGAACATCCCGCAGCCGACGATCACCATCGACATGCCGGCCCCCGACATTCTGGTGGAGATGCCCAATCCAACCGTGTCGGTGAATGTGCCGCAACCACGGATATCGGTCGACCAGGCTGCGCCGACGGTGACCGTCGAGCAGGGCAAACCCGAAGTCCAGGTCGGCAGCGACGCGACCGCGAGCACCGGAGAGCCTAACGTGCGCGTCGAGAAGGGGCAGTCACAGGTCAGGATGGGCGACGCGCGGCAAGCGTCGGTGAGCATCTCCGACGTCAAGCCCCAGGTTCACTACAACGCGGCTCAGCCGGTGGTCCAGATCGAGAGCGAAGGCGAGCCGCAGGTTCAGTTCAACCAGGTGGGTGAGGCTCGCGTCCAGATCCAGCAGTTGAGCGCCGAGGAGACACAGGAACTAGCGAAGCAGCAGGCTTCACAGATGCCGGGCCAGCAACCGGCGGCACCATCTCCGCAGGCCGCACGGCCAGCAGCGGCGAGCGGGCAAGCCCGTGACGACCTGAATACCGCCGTGAGTGCAGCGTCTAAGCAAGACATGCCGTTGACGGTCGGGGACATCACCGGCTACGCCATTGTCGACAGTCGCGCGAGGAAGCTCGGCGAGATCGATAAAGTGGTGAGCGTCAACGACCGACTCTATGCCGTGATCAACTCTGGCGGCGTGCTCGGGTTCGGCGGTAAGCAGGTGGCGATCGGCCTGTCGACGCTGGTGTTCTCCAACAACGCACTGATGGCGTCGGATGTTCCGGGGACCCAGATCAAAACCCTGGACGGTTTCAAGTCGAATGCGTCTCCCCCGCTTGAGGACAAGTATCCGGTGACCATCGGTAGCTTGTGAGCCGGAGGACGAGGTATGAAACAGTTGCGCGGTCGGTGGTGGCTGGCCCTGTGTTGCGCGCTCGGGCTGGCGTATGTCGGTGCCGCCGGCGCTGGTCGGATTCTGGTGCCGGTGCACGGGTACCTCGGCGATTCTGGTTCCTGGCAGCGCAGTGGGGTCTTACCGGTGCTGGAACAGGCTGGCTGGAAAGTTGCCGGCAACTGGCGGTCTACCCCCTCCGGGGTGCGGCTGGAGCCGACCGGGTCACCGCCGGAGGAGTTCGCCATCTACACCGTCGATCTGCCCTCGACCGCGCCGTTGATGGAGCAGGCGCGCTTTCTCGGCGGGATGCTGAACGCCATCGCGCAACGGCACCCGACGAATACGATCGACCTCATCGGGCATTCGGCCGGCGGTGTCGTAGCGCGGCTCGCACTGGTGAACTATGGCGCGGGTACGGTCACCCGGTTGATCACCATCGCCTCCCCCCATCTGGGTACAGAGCGCGCTTGGCAGGCGCTGGATGCGACCGATGACAGTGGACTGTTCGGCGGGATCAAACGCTGGTTCGTTCAACGCCAGGTGGGAGACGACATCTATCGCACCGCGCAATCTTCGCGCCATGTTCTCGTGGACCTTTCGCCACCGGCGCCCGGCAACCTGCTGTATTGGCTGAACGGTCGCCAGCACCCCGACATTGCTTACGTCGGCGTGGTCCGAGGGGCCGCTTACGGGATGCCCGGCGACCAGGTCGTGCCGGCACCCAGTCAGGATCTTCGCCGAGTGCCGGCGCTGAACGGTCGGGGCAGCATCCAGGTGGTGGCCGGCGAGCACCTACTCAGCCGACAGGATGGGCTGCTGTTGTCACAGCTAGTGTCGAAACCCGCCACGACCGCCACGACTGGGTCGAAGTGACGTGGCCCGAGTATCGAGCAGCCTGAGAGGCTGTTTGGAAACTAAAGCCTTGATTTTTATAACATCATCTCCATGATATT
>NZ_JCAQIA010000099.1:0-430 GCF_059621085.1 Halochromatium sp. NSM3
AGGCGCGATGGTGCTGGGCGCGCAGCAGATAGTCGGCCTGATACCCGCTGTCATGCGCCTTCACCATCCGCTCAAGCATGTCCGACTCGCGGTCGCCGACGTAAACCAGGCGTGTCTGCGGCAGCTGCTCGGCCAGCTCGGCAACCCGCTCATAACCCTCGACCCAGCGCTTGCTTTCCTTCTCCCCCGGGCGGATGCCGTCTTCGCCCTTGGGCTCGCGCGCCCACATCCAGGCATCAAGCACCCCCAGGGGCTCGCGCTCGGGGGTGACCGCCAGCGTCGGATGCAGGTACAGGCCGCGCGGCGCCTCGTGGCTCAAAGGACCCAACCCCTTGCTCTGCTGACCATTGAAGTCCAGCTCCGTGGTGTCTTGCAGGCACAGCACCACAGGGTGAGGAGCCATGCGCTGCGTCGTGCACGCGCGGTGCGG
>NZ_JCAQIA010000085.1:0-1421 GCF_059621085.1 Halochromatium sp. NSM3
GGTCAATGTCGTCAATTTAAGCCGCCATCCCTGGTAATGGATTGACGTGTTTCGACTTTCTCGGATTGGAGCGGCCAGGCCGAATTATTTCCTGATCTCGGACGATCCAGGCCAGGAGTTCAAGGATTGAAGCCAAGGGGTCATGGGATCGCCAGAGCGCGTGGAACTGCTCACGGAACTTGAGGATCGTCGCCCGGAAGTTGATGCGGTAATCCCGGGTGCGGTGAGCCGTCATCTGCCGGGCCACCGGCTGAGACAGGGCAGCGCTCATGGCGGCCAGGGTGAGCGTCAGGAAGCGGGCGTAGATTTCCTGGTACACGTTCAGCCGGTCGCGGGTGCGGAATCGCTCCACTCCGAGCCAGGCCTTGAAGGATTTGTAGGATTCTTCCACGCCCCAGCGCTCGGAATAGAGCGGCTTGAACAGATGGATCGGGTATTGCTCGGTATCGAGCAGGTTGGTGGCCAGGATCTCCACCTGCCCGTCATTGAGCGCTACTCGAATCAAGCGTAATTCCATCGGCCGGTCGCAGACCTCCAGCGCGGCGCAGTCCCGTCGCATCTTGGCGGTGGGCGTCCAGTGAATCACCGTCTCGGCCTGGCCCGAGGCGATGAAACGGCACACCTGAGTATTGAAGTTCTTGGGCAGACGGGCACAGAAATCCACCTTGGCATGGCGGTGGGCTGCGAACAGGGCAAAGGAAGGAAACCCTCGGTCATACAGGGCCAGATCTTCGGTGCTGAGGCCGCTGAGCAGGCGTTCTGCCAGGAAGCGCTCACCCATGCGTACTGGAGCCAGCTCACAACTCAAGGGCACTCGCGTCAACACATCCTGCTGGCTGACCAGCAGCGCCATCGGCCGCTGGGTTTTGGTCTGGTTCCCCTGGGTACCAAACTCCTCGGCCAAGTCATCGTTGAGCGGCAGCCGCACCTTGGTGCCGTCCACCGCAACGAGCCGATAGCCCATCCATCGCTGGGCCGGGTGCTCGTCATAAAAGGTCTTCACGGCCTGCTGCTGCAGGCTGACAAGGGCTTCATAGGGAAATTTGCGGCAAGCCTTGGAGATGGCCTGCTTGGTCGGGGTCGGGGCACTTCGGTCCTTTGTCAGGCCACGAAACAGCTTGTCCATGCCGAATTGCAGGGAGGGTACCGCCCCGGAGAGAAAGAACAGCGCCATGTGCCTGAAGGTCAATGAGCGCTGCCGGGAAAAATCCTGGGGCCGGTAGCGATGCGCGGCGACGAACTCGGAGTCCTCGAGGGCTGCATCAAGCTTGTTGAGAACTATTCTCATAGAGGCAAGCGGGTTTCTGTAGGCTGGTCAACAGTTTTTTCATGGTTCCGGAAGTCTCTGGCTTGCCTGGATTTCCGATTATTTTATCAAATTCAATCGGTTATTGCCGCCGTGCTTAAATTGACGACATTGG
>NZ_JCAQIA010000100.1:0-425 GCF_059621085.1 Halochromatium sp. NSM3
GCCTGCGCCTCTTGCAGGCGCGCCTCGCTCAGGCGCAGGCGCTCCAGGGTCTCGATGGCCTCGCTCACATCCTGTTGCACGCCGATGTAATGGGTGACCTGCCCCTCGCGGTCGCGCATCGGCGAGATAGAGAGGGAATTCCAGAAACAGGTGCCATCCTTGCGGTAATTGCGCAGAATGACACTGCACGCCTCGCCTCCCTGGACTGCCTCGCGCATTCGCCAGCGCGCCGCTTGCGCGCGATCCTCGCCCTGCAGAAAGCGGCAATTGAGGCCGCTGACCTCGGCGGCGCTGTAGCCGGTCATGGCCTCGAAGCCGGAGTTGACATAGGTGATCAGGTCATCGTTCTGGGTGCGCTCGGTGATCAAGACCCCGGTCTGGGCTTGCGAGAGCGCCTCGATCAGCACCTGATGCCGACGCCGCAG
>NZ_JCAQIA010000086.1:0-1395 GCF_059621085.1 Halochromatium sp. NSM3
TGATGCCCGGATGTTTGACGGTATCCTGCAACGCTTTGCCGAGCGCGCGCCTGCCAGCGTGATGGTGCGCGGACTGCTTGAGCGCCTGCTCAACGCCGAACGGCTCGACCGCTGGTTCGAGGCGACGCGCGAGGAGCAGTACACGCGCGAGATCCTGTTCTCCTCGCTGGTCGGGCTGCTGCTGCAGATCGTCTGTCGGGTGCAGGCCAACGTGCATGCGGCCTATCGCGAGTCGCGCATCGCCGCCTCGGTCGTGGCCGTCTATGGCAAGCTCCAGGGCGTCGAGCTATCGACCTCCCAAGGGCTGGTGCGCCTGATCGCCGGCGATGCCGCCGAGATCATCGACGAACTCGGCGGTGCCCACGCCGAGCGCCTGCCCGGATATCGCATCCGCTACCTCGACGGCAACTGTATCGCCGCCAGCGAACGGCGGCTCAAGCCCTTGCGCGACAGCGCCGCGGCGCCCCTGCCAGGCAAGGCGCTGGTGGTCTTCGATGACGCTCGTGGGCTGCTCAGTGATGTGTTCCCCTGTGCCGATGGCCATGCCCAGGAGCGCAGTCTGCTCGATGCGGTCGCCGAGACGATTCAGGCGAACGAGCTGTGGATCGCCGATCGCAACGTCTGTGTCACCGCCTTCTTGGCGACCATCGCCCGGCGTCAGGCCGCCTTCGTCATCCGCCATCACAACGGCCTCACCGTCAAACCGCTCAGTGCCCTGCAACCGGTTGGCCGCCATGCCAATGGCGACCTGTCCGAGCAGGCGGTACAGGTCACCGATGCCGAGGGGCATACCTGGACCTGGCGGCGCGTCGTGCTCACATTGAAGCAGCCGACCCGCGATGGACATCGGGATCTCATCCTGCTGACCAACCTGCCCGCCGAGCAGGCCGATGCCGCGACCGTGGCCGCGCTCTATCGCGGGCGCTGGACCATCGAGACGGCATTTCAAAAGCTCGAGGGGCATCTGAACTCCGAACTCAACACCCTGGGCTATCCGCAGGCCGCCCTGTTCGGCTTCTGCCTGGCACTGGTCGCGTTCAACCTCTATGCGGTCGTGATGGCCGCGCTACGCGCCGCGCATCCCGAGGCTAAGGTCGATGAAACCGTCTCTGAATACTCTCTGGCCGCCGAAATTGCCCGCACCACCGAGGGGCTCAACATCGCGGTCGAGGAGGAACAGTGGAGCATCTTCACGCAGGTCGACCAGGTGCAATTCTGTGCCATGCTGCGGGTGTTGGCGCAGAACGTCGACCTGAAGACGCTGCGCAAGACTACCCGGGGGCCGAAGAAGCCACGCACACCGCGCACGAAGCACACCGGCAAGCCGCATGTCTCGACCGCTAAACTCTTGGCGCAAGCGGCAGCCCGTTCTCGACGGTCACCTTAAAAGGGCTG
>NZ_JCAQIA010000055.1:0-15000 GCF_059621085.1 Halochromatium sp. NSM3
CCAATCGTGCCAACATTGACGTGCGCCTTCTTTCTCTCGAACTTTTCTTTGGACATGCCCGTATCCCCTCAGAGATCCACTGCAATCATAGCGAGCGCCAACCGTCGGTCGACGCTATCGTTTCTTGGCGACGGTCTCGGCAATACTGGCCGGGACCTCGTTGTATTTAGCGAACTCCATGCTGTAGCTCGCACGTCCCTGCGTTGCCGAGCGCAGGTCGGTGGCGTAACCGAACATCGATGCCAGCGGCACCTCGGCGCGGATGATCTTGCCCGAAGGCGTGTCTTCCATGCCCTGAATCATGCCGCGGCGGCTGTTCAGATCGCCCATGACATCGCCCATGTTCTCCTCGGGCGTGACCACCTCGACCTTCATGATCGGCTCGAGCAAGACCGGCTTACCCTTGGCCGCGCCTGCCTTGAAGGCCATCGAGCCGGCGATCTTGAACGCCATCTCACTCGAATCGACCTCGTGGTAGGAGCCGTCATAGAGGGTTGCCTTGACGTCGACCACCGGGAAACCCGCGATCACGCCATTGGTCATGGCCTCTTGGATGCCCTTATCCACCGCCGGGATGTACTCCTTCGGCACCGCGCCGCCGACGATCTCGTTCGAGAACTCGTAGCCAGCACCTGGCTCTTGCGGCTCGAGGCGGATGTAGACATGGCCAAACTGACCGCGACCACCGGATTGGCGAGCGAACTTGGTCTCCTGCTCGACCGTGGCGCGTAGCGTCTCGCGATAGCTGACCTGCGGCGCGCCCACATTGGCCTCGACATTGAACTCGCGCCTCATCCGATCGACGATGATCTCCAGATGCAGCTCGCCCATGCCGGAGATGATGGTCTGGCCTGACTCTTCGTCCGAGCGCACCCGGAACGAGGGGTCTTCCTGCGCCAGCTTCTGCAGCGCCACGCCCATCTTTTCTTGGTCGCTCTTGGTCTTCGGCTCGACCGCCACCGAGATCACCGGCTCCGGAAACTCCATCCGCTCCAGCGTGATCGGCTTGTCGAGCGCGCAGAGTGTCTCACCGGTGGTGACATCCTTGAGGCCCACCGCAGCGGCGATATCGCCAGCGCGAACCTCTTTGATCTCCTTGCGGTCGTTCGAGTGCATCTGCAGGATGCGCCCAATCCGTTCCTTCTTGCGCTTGACCGGATTCAACACGCTGTCACCGGCGTTGAGTACGCCCGAATAGACGCGGAAGAAGGTCAAGGTGCCGACATAGGGGTCGGTGGCGATTTTGAACGCCAGCGCCGCGAAGGGGGCGTCATCTCGCGACGGACGCTCCTCGACGGTCTCGGCGGCGTCATCCAGCACGCCCTTGATCGGCGGCACTTCGGGCGGCGACGGCAGATAGTGGATGACCGCATCCAGCATCGCCTGCACACCCTTATTCTTGAACGCCGAGCCGCAAAGCATCGGCACGATCTCGTTGGCGATACAGCGCTTGCGAATGCCGGCGCGAATCTCTTCCTCGCTGAGTTCACCACCCTCGAGATACTTCTCCATCATCTCTTCGGTCGCCTCGGCCGCAGCCTCGACCAGCTTCTCGCGCCATTCGGCGCAGGCATCCGCCATCTCGGCCGGCACCTCGCGGGCATCGTAGGTCAGCCCCTTGTCCTCGTCGTTCCAGTAGATCGCCTTCATCCGCACCAGATCGACGACACCAGCGAAGTCTTCCTCGGCACCGATCGGCAACTGCAGCGGCACCGCAACCGCGCCGAGCCGAGCCTGTACCTGAGCCACGACGCGCAGGAAGTTGGCGCCCATCCGGTCCATCTTATTGACGAACGCGATGCGCGGCACGCCGTATTTGTTGGCCTGACGCCACACGGTCTCCGACTGCGGCTCGACGCCACCGACGGCGCAGAACACGGTACAGGCACCATCGAGCACCCGCAGCGAACGCTCCACCTCAATGGTGAAGTCGACGTGCCCGGGGGTGTCGATGATGTTGATGCGATGCTCGGGGAACTGCTGATCCATTCCAGACCAGAAGCAGGTCGTCGCCGCCGAGGTGATGGTGATCCCGCGCTCCTGCTCTTGCTCCATCCAGTCCATCGTCGCAGCGCCGTCATGCACCTCGCCGATCTTATGCGACAGGCCGGTGTAAAACAGGATGCGCTCAGTCGTCGTCGTCTTGCCGGCATCGATGTGCGCCATGATGCCGAGGTTTCGGTACCGATCGATTGCTGTGCTACGTGCCACGACTGCGTTGCCTATTGCCTGAGGTGAATGCGAGGAGCTGCGCGCGGTTGCGCTACCAGCGATAATGCGAGAAGGCCTTGTTGGCCTCCGCCATGCGATGCGTGTCTTCCTTCTTCTTGACCGCAGTGCCACGCGCGTCGGCCGCGTCCATCAGCTCACCGGCGAGACGAAGCGCCATCGATTTCTCGGAGCGTTTGCGCGAGGCGTCGATCAACCAGCGCATGGCTAGGGTGTTGCGCCGCGATGGGCGTACCTCGACCGGCACCTGATAGGTCGCACCACCGACGCGGCGGGACTTGACCTCGACCATCGGGCGCACGTTCTCCATCGCGCTATCGAGCAGCTCGAGCGGCTCGGCGCCCTTCTTCTCGACCACCCGATCGAGCGCGCCATAGATGATGCGCTCGGCAACGGCCTTCTTGCCGTCTTCCATCAGCATATTGATGAACTTGGTGAGCAGCTCACTACCGTGTTTCGGGTCCGGCAGGATCTGGCGACGACCAACGATGCGTCTTCTCGGCATTGCTTTTCAGGCTCCGACTACCTAATACAAGGGTTAGCGCGTTCGACCAGCGATGCGATGGACGAGGCGATGAACGAAGAGCGTCTTAGCTCTTCGGGCGCTTGGCGCCATACTTGGACCGACCTTGGCGGCGTTTCTCGACACCGGAGGCATCCAGTGTGCCGCGCACGGTATGATAGCGCACACCCGGCAAGTCCTTGACACGACCGCCACGGATCAGCACCACCGAGTGCTCTTGCAGGTTATGCCCTTCACCACCGATGTAGGACGCAACCTCAAAGCCGTTGGTCAGCCGCACGCGCGCGACCTTTCGCAGCGCCGAGTTAGGCTTTTTCGGCGTGGTGGTGTAGACACGGGTGCAAACACCGCGCTTCTGAGGACAGGCCTCGAGCGCTGGGACCGTGCTTTTTGCCACGCGGCGTTTGCGCGGATGACGCACCAATTGGTTGACTGTCGCCATGACTGACTCCGACGGCTTGAATGCAATGTCTATGCACTAAAAGTCCGAGCCCGCAGCCCCTGGCTGGCGACGCTCGATCTTGAGATTTTGGTTTGAGGACACCACCGTAGCCCTTGATAGCACCCTCGATTAGCGCGGGACGCGCCGCAGCCAATCTTCCCACCCCAGAGAAAAACAGGGCGGTGAACTCGTCAGCGAAGGACGAGGACGCAGATAGACGACGGATAAGTCGACGAGAAGGGCGTGCCGCAGCGACCATGCCACTCAAAACACTCGCCGGCAACAAGAGCATGCCGGCGAGCTAAGACGAGAAGTATATTCGGCTCCGCTATCCCTGTCAACGCAGGATTGCAGAATCATGACCAGCCCCTGAGCAGGCCCCCGAACAGGGGCTGGTCTCGGCCTCAGTCAGCCGCAGACTCCTGCGTGTTCAGCGCCTGCTTCAAAGCAGCGGTCAATTCTTCGGTCGCCATTTCCATGCGCTCCGCCGCGTCTCCACCGCCATCGGGCTGACGCCGCCGCCGACGCTCATTGTGATGCGCCAAGCCGGTACCAGCAGGGATCAGACGCCCGACGATGACGTTCTCTTTCAGACCATTGAGCCCGTCGACTGAACCACGTACCGCCGCCTCGGTCAGCACGCGGGTGGTCTCTTGGAACGAGGCTGCGGAGATGAACGACTCGGTCGCCAACGAGGCTTTGGTGATGCCGAGCAGCAGCGGCTCATAGAGCGCTGGATGCTTATCTTCGGCCTTCACGCGCTCGTTCTCAACCAAGACCGTCGCTTGATCCACCTGCTCGCCGCGCAGCAGGTTGGTATCGCCAGCGTTGGTGATCTCGACCTTGCGCAGCATCTGGCGCACGATGACCTCGATGTGCTTGTCGTTGATCTTCACACCCTGTAGCCGGTAGACGTCCTGAATCTCCTTGACCAGGTACTCGGCCAGCGCCGTCACACCCTTCAGGCGCAAGATATCGTGCGAACTCATCTCGCCATCGGAGACGATCTCGCCACGCTCGACGCGCTCGCCCTCGAAGACGTTCACGTGTCGCCACTTCGGAATCAGCTCCTCGATGGTCTCACCGTCGTCGGTGGTGATCACCAGGCGCTGCTTGCCTTTGGTCTCCTTACCAAAACTGATGGTTCCCGTGGCCTGCGCCATCAATGCGGGGTCTTTCGGCTTGCGCGCCTCGAACAGGTCGGCAACGCGCGGCAGACCACCAGTGATATCGCGGGTCTTCGAGGATTCCTGCGGGATGCGCGCGAGGATGTCGCCGACGCCGACCTCGGCGCCATCGGAGACGGTGACGATCGCCTCCGAGGGCAGGTAGTAGCGTGCCGGCAGATCGGTGCCGGCGATATTCAGCTCTTCGCCATCGGCATCGAGCAGTTTGACCATCGGACGTAAGTCCTTACCGGCTGCGGGACGCTGTTTCGGATCCATGATCTCGAGCGACGCAAGACCGGTGACATCATCGGTCTTGCTCTGCACGGTGACGCCGTCGATGAAGTCCTCGAAGCGCAAGACACCCGCGACCTCAGTGACCACCGGATGGGTATGCGGATCCCAGGTCGCGACGATGGCGCCAGCCTCGACCTTATCGCCATCGTTGATCGCGACGGTGGCGCCATAGGGGATCTTGTAGCGCTCCTTCTCCAGACCCTTCTCATCACTGACGGTCAGCTCGCCGGAGCGCGAAACCGCGACCAGGTTGCCGCTGTGGTGCTGCACGGTCTTGAGATTGTGCAGCTTGATGGTGCCGGCGCCCTTGACCTGTACATTGCTCACGGCGGCCGCTCGCGACGCGGCACCGCCGATGTGGAAGGTGCGCATGGTCAGCTGGGTGCCGGGCTCACCGATCGATTGCGCGGCGATGACACCAACGGCCTCGCCCATATTGACGCGATGGCCACGCGCCAGATCACGCCCATAACACTGAGCGCAGACGCCCAAACGCGACTCGCAGGTGATCGCCGAGCGCACCAGGACCTGATCGATACCCTCGGCCTCAAGCTGCTTGACCCAGCCCTCATCGAGCAGGGTGCCGGCCTCGCAGACGATCTCGTCGGTGCCGGGACGATAGAGATCCTCGGCGGTGACACGACCGAGGATGCGCTCGCGCAGCGGCTCGACCACGTCGCCGCCCTCGATGATCGGGGTCATCGACAGCCCATGCTCGGTGCCGCAGTCCACCTCGAGCACCACCATGTCCTGGGCCACATCGACCAGGCGGCGGGTCAGATAGCCGGAGTTGGCGGTCTTCAGCGCCGTATCGGCCAAGCCCTTGCGCGCGCCATGGGTCGAGATGAAGTACTGGATGACGTTCAGCCCTTCGCGGAAGTTGGCGGTGATCGGCGTCTCGATGATCGAGCCATCGGGTTTCGCCATCAGCCCGCGCATGCCGGCGAGCTGCCGGATCTGCGCCGCCGAGCCACGCGCGCCGGAGTCGGCCATCATGTAGATCGAGTTGAACGAGTCCTGCTCGAGCGGCGTGCCGTCGCTATCGGTGAGCGCCTTGCCATCGCTATCAACGACCTGATCCTTACCGAGCTTGCGCATCATGGACTTGGCGACCAAGTCATTGGTACGCGACCAGATATCGACCACCTTGTTGTAGCGCTCGCCGTTGGTGACCAAGCCCTGGGTATACTGGTCCTCGATCTCCTTCACCTCGTCCTCGGCATCGCCGATGATGCGCACCTTTTCGTCCGGCACCTCCATGTCCTCAAGGCCGATCGAGACGCCAGCACGGGTCGCCATGCGGAAGCCCATGTACATGATCTGGTCAGCGAAGACCACGGTGTCCTTCAAGCCCAGCACGCGATAGCAGGTGTTGATCAGGCTTGAGATCTGCTTCTTGCCGAGCGCACGGTCGACCAGCTCGAACGGCAGCCCCTCGGGCACGATCTCCCACACCAGCGCGCGGCCAAGCGTGGTCTCGCGCACACCGGTACGCTCCTCGATGCGGCCGTCTTCCTCGCGCACGACCTCGCGGATCAGCACCTTCACCCGCGCCTGCAGCGCGGCATGGCCGGTCTCGTAGGCGCGCCGCGCCTCATCAATGCCGGACAGCACCAGCCCCTCGCCCTTGGCGTTGATGCGCTCGCGGGTCATGTAATAGAGGCCGAGCACCACGTCCTGCGACGGCACGATGATCGGCTCGCCATTGGCCGGCGAGAGGATGTTGTTCGACGACATCATCAGGGCGCGCGCCTCGAGCTGCGCCTCAAGCGAGAGCGGCACATGCACGGCCATCTGGTCGCCGTCGAAGTCAGCGTTGAACGCGGTACAGACTAGCGGATGGAGCTGGATCGCCTTGCCCTCGATCAGCACCGGCTCGAAGGCCTGGATACCAAGGCGGTGCAAGGTCGGCGCGCGGTTGAGCATCACCGGATGCTCGCGGATCACCTCTTCGAGGATGTCCCAGACCTCGGCCGTGCCGCGCTCGACCATCTTCTTTGCCGCCTTGATGGTCGGCGCCAGCCCGCGCAGCTGCAGCTTGCTGAAGATGAACGGCTTGAACAGCTCAAGCGCCATCAGCTTCGGCAGGCCGCACTGATGCAGCTTCAGCGTCGGGCCGACGACGATGACCGAACGACCGGAATAGTCGACGCGCTTACCGAGCAGGTTCTGCCGGAAGCGGCCCTGCTTGCCCTTGATCATGTCGGCGAGCGACTTCAGCGGGCGCTTGTTGGTGCCGGTGATGGCGCGCCCACGACGACCGTTGTCGAGTAGCGCATCGACCGACTCCTGCAGCATGCGCTTCTCGTTGCGCACGATGATGTCGGGCGCGATCAGATCGAGCAGCCGCTTGAGGCGGTTGTTGCGGTTGATCACGCGCCGATAGAGATCGTTCAGGTCCGAGGTCGCGAAGCGGCCGCCGTCGAGCGGCACCAGCGGGCGCAGTTCCGGTGGCAGTACCGGCAGCACGGTCAGGATCATCCATTCCGGCCGATTGCCAGAAAGCTGCAGCGACTCGATCAGCTTCAGCCGCTTGGTCAGCTTCTTCAGCTTGGTCTCGGAGTTGGTGGCTTCCATGTCCTCGCGCATCTTGCGCATCTCGGCATCGAGATCCAGGCTGCGCAGCAGCTCGAACACGGCCTCGGCGCCCATGCGCGCGTCGAACTCGTCGCCGTGGGTCTCGAGCGCCTCGAGATACTGATCATCGGTGAGCAGTTGATTGCGCTCGAGATCGGTCATCGCCGGATCGATGACGACAAAGGACTCGAAGTAGAGCACGCGCTCGATGTCACGCAACGTCATGTCGAGCAAGAGCCCGATGCGCGAGGGCAGCGACTTCAGGAACCAGATGTGCGCGACCGGGCTCGCCAGGTCGATATGACCCATGCGTTCGCGGCGCACCTTGGCCAGGGTCACCTCGACGCCGCATTTCTCGCACACCACGCCGCGGTGCTTGAGGCGCTTGTACTTGCCGCACAGGCATTCGTAGTCGCTCACCGGGCCGAACACCTTGGCGCAGAACAGCCCATCGCGCTCCGGCTTGAAGGTGCGATAGTTGATGGTCTCCGGCTTCTTGACCTCGCCATAGGACCAGGAGCGGATCATCTCCGGCGATGCCAGGCCGATGCGGATCGCGTCGAATTCCAACGCCTGCCCCTGCTGCTTGATGATTCTGAGAAGATCTTTCACGACCTAGCCTCCTTAGGAAAGAGTGGGCCGACGGCCAAGGGCCAACAGCCAGTATTCGGTTGCCCCCAAATGTGATCCAGATGCGATCCAGATACGATCAGGGGGTTGCCATCAAGGCGGCCCGGGGCGGAGACGGCGGCGCCTCCACCCCACAGACGACAGATCAATCCTGCTCGAGTTCGATATTGATGCCGAGCGAGCGGATCTCCTTGACCAGCACGTTGAATGACTCGGGCATCCCGGCCTCCATCCGATGGTCGCCATCGACGATGCTCTTGTACATCTTGGTCCGGCCAGCGACGTCGTCCGACTTCACGGTCAGCATCTCCTGCAGGGTGTGCGCGGCGCCATAGGCCTCGAGCGCCCAGACCTCCATCTCGCCGAAGCGCTGACCGCCGAACTGCGCCTTGCCGCCCAGCGGCTGCTGGGTCACCAGGCTGTAGGGACCGGTGGAGCGTGCATGCATCTTGTCGTCGACCAGATGGTTGAGCTTGAGCATGTACATATAGCCGACGGTCACCGGGCGCTCGAACGGCTCGCCGGAGCGGCCATCGTAGAGCGTGGTCTGGCCCGTGCTCGAGAGCCCGGCGAGATCCAGCATGTACTTAATCTCCTCTTCGGTGGCGCCGTCGAAGACCGGGGTCGCGAGCGGTACGCCGCCGCGCAGGTTGGCGGCCAACTCCAGCACCTCGTCATTGCTCAGGCTGTCGAGATCCTCGAGCTTGCCGCTGCTGTTGTAGACCTTGGCCAGAAAGCCTCGCAGCTCTTCGACATCGGCTTGCGCGCGCAACATGGCATCGATGCGCTGCCCGAGCCCTTTCGCGGCCCAGCCGAGGTGGGTCTCGAGCACCTGACCGACGTTCATGCGCGAGGGCACGCCGAGCGGATTGAGTACGATATCGACCGGCTCACCGTCGGCACTGAACGGCATGTCCTCCTGCGGCACCACGCGCGAGATGACGCCCTTGTTGCCGTGGCGCCCGGCCATCTTGTCGCCCGGCTGAATGCGCCGCTTGACCGCGACATAGGTCTTGACCATCTTCAGCACGCCCGGCGGCAGCTCGTCGCCCTGGGTGATCTTGCGTTTCTTGATCTCGAAGCGTTCACGGAACACCTCGCGCTGCTCCTTGATCTGCGCCGCGACCGCCTCGAGCTGGGCGGCCGCCTCCTCGCTGCGAATGCGGATCTCGAGCCACTTGTCCTTGCCTTGGCCCCCGGCGAGATCGGTCAGATACTTCTTGGTGATCTTGTCGCCCGCCTTGAGTCCGCCGGGACCACCATCGGCCACCTTGCCGACCAGCATCTTCTCGACGCGCTGGAAGGTGTCTTGCTCCATGATGCGCAGCTGATCGGCCAAGTCCTTGCGCACCCGCTCGAGTTCCAGTTCCTCGATCTCGGTCGCGCGCTTGTCCTTCTCGACGCCATCGCGGGTGAAGACCTGCACGTCGACCACGGTCCCGGCCATGCCGGACGGCAGCCGCAGTGAGGTGTCTTTCACGTCCGAGGCCTTTTCGCCGAAGATCGCGCGCAGCAGCTTCTCCTCCGGGGTCAGCTGAGTCTCGCCCTTGGGCGTGACCTTGCCGACCAGGATGTCGCCGTCGCGCACCTCGGCGCCGACATAGACGATGCCGGACTCATCGAGCTTGCCGAGCGCCGCCTCGCCGACATTCGGGATGTCGCTACTGATCTCCTCGGGGCCGAGCTTGGTATCGCGCGCCAGACAGGTCAGCTCCTCGATATGGATGCTGGTGAAGCGATCCTGCTGCACCAGGCGCTCCGAGATCAGGATCGAGTCCTCGAAGTTGTAGCCGTTCCAAGGCATGAAGGCGACGCGCAGGTTCTGCCCCAACGCCAGCTCGCCCATGTCGGTCGACGGACCATCGGCGAGCACGTCGTTACGCACCACCTGATCGCCAGGTACCACCAGCGGGCGCTGATTGATGCAGGTGTTCTGATTCGAGCGGGTGTACTTGGTCAGGGTATAGATATCGACACCGGCCTCGCCGGGTTCGGTCTCGTCGTCGTTGACCCGCACCACGATGCGGCCCGCGTCGACCGCTTCGATCACGCCGCCGCGCCGCGCCCAGACCACCACGCCCGAGTCCTTAGCCACGACCCGCTCCATGCCGGTGCCGACCAGCGGCTTCTCGGCACGCAGGGTCGGCACTGCTTGGCGCTGCATGTTCGAGCCCATCAATGCACGGTTGGCGTCGTCGTGCTCAAGGAAAGGCACCAGCGAGGCTGCGACCGAGACGATCTGCCGCGGCGAGACGTCCATGAATTCGACCTCCTCGGGCGCCTTCATGGTGAACTCGTTCATGTGCCGACAGGAGACCAGGGCGTCGGCCAGTCGGCCGTCGTCATCAAGGGTCGCGTTGGCCTGGGCGATGACATAGCCGCCCTCCTCGATCGCCGACAGATGCACGATCTCGTGGGTCGCCTGACCGCCCTCGACGCGGCGATACGGGGTCTCGAGGAAACCGTACTTATTCGTCCGCGCATAGACCGCAAGCGAGTTGATCAGACCGATGTTCGGCCCCTCCGGGGTCTCGATCGGGCAGACCCGGCCATAGTGGGTCGGATGCACGTCGCGGACCTCGAAGCCGGCGCGCTCGCGCGCCAGACCGCCCGGGCCGAGCGCCGAGACACGCCGCTTGTGGGTGACCTCCGAGAGCGGGTTGTTCTGATCCATGAACTGCGACAGCTGTGACGAGCCGAAGAACTCCTTGATCGCCGCCGAGACCGGTTTGGCGTTGATCAGCTCCTGCGGCATCAGGCCCTCGGACTCGGCCAGCGACAGGCGCTCCTTGACCGCGCGCTCGACGCGCACTAGGCCGACGCGGAACTGGTTTTCGGCCATCTCGCCGACGCAGCGGATGCGCCGATTGCCGAGGTGGTCGATATCATCAACGGTACCGCGGCCGTTGCGCAGCTCGACCAGCACCTTGAGCGCATCGACGATGTCGGAGCGCTCGCCCTGCTCCTCGACCAACTTGGTCGAGAAGGCATCGGTGCGCTGGGAGAAGTAGCGCCCGTCGTAGAGGATGCCCGGACCCTCGGTCTCCTCGCGCAGCAGGCGGCGGTTGAATTTCATCCGACCGACGGCCGAGAGATCGTAGCGCTCCGGGGCGAAGAACAGGTTGTGGAACAGGTTCTGCGCAGCCTCCTTGGTCGGCGGCTCGCCTGGGCGCATCATCCGGTAGATCTCGACCTGGGCCTCGAGATCGTTGGTGGTCTGATCGATGCGCAGGGTCTCGGACAGATAGGGACCGTGGTCGAGATCGTTGACGAACAGCGTCTCGATCCGCGTGATGCCCTTCTCACGCAAGGCCTCGAGCAGTTCCTCGGTGAGTTCGGCATTGGCCTCGGCGATGATCTCGCCGGTCTCGGTGTCGACCTGAGTGCGCGCTAGGGTGCGACCGATCAGAAACTCGTCCGGCACCGCGAGGCGCTCGACGCCGGCCTTTTGCAAGGCGCGAATATGCTTGGCTGTGACCCGCCGACCGGACTCGACCAAGACCTCGTCGTCGAGCGTGATCTCGAAATTGACCGTCTCGCCGCGCAGGCGCTCCGGCACCAATTCCAGCTCGAGCGCGTCGCCGAGATGGAAGGTATCGGTCTCGAAGAACAGCGCGAGGATATCGTCGACGCCATAACCGAGCGCGCGCAGCAGCACCGTCGCCGGCAGCTTACGCCGGCGGTCGATGCGCACGTAGACGTTGTCTTTCGGATCGAACTCGAAATCGAGCCAGGAGCCGCGATAGGGAATCACCCGCGCCGAGAACAGGAGCTTACCGGACGAATGGGTCTTGCCCTTATCGTGGTCGAAGAAGACGCCGGGCGAGCGATGCAACTGCGAGACAATCACGCGCTCGGTGCCGTTAATGATGAAGGTGCCGGTCTCGGTCATGAGCGGCAGGTCGCCCATGTAGACCTCTTGCTCACGCACGTCCTTGACCACCTTGGCGCCCGCCGGGGCATCCTTGTCGTAGATCACTAGGCGCAGCAGCACACGCAGCGGCGCGGCATAGATCGCACCGCGCAGATGGCATTCACGAACATCGAAGGCCGGCTCGCCGAGCCGGTAGCTGACATATTCCAGGACCGCGTTACCAGAATAGCTCTCGATAGGCAGCACGGTCCGGAACGCGGCGTGCAAACCGACCTCGTCGCGCTCCTTCGGCCCCTTTTCCAGCTGAAGAAAGTCGCGATAGGAATCGATCTGGGTCGCCAGCAGGAACGGGACCTCCATGATCGTCGGGCGCTTGCCGAAGTTCTTGCGGATGCGCTTCTTTTCGGTAAACGAATAGGGCATGCTGCCTTCCCTCGTAATAGGTCTTTGTGTAGCCTTGAACGTCCGCCGCAAAAGCGGATGCTAAAATCGAGCGCCCGCATCCCAGCCCGGCGCTAGCCCTATGATCGGAAACGGCAAAAGGCCGGCGGCCTGAAGCCGCCAGCCTTGGTCGATCCCGGCTTTAGGGCAGGGTGCAAGGAGCGCGTGTTATTTGATCTCGACGGTCGCGCCCGCCTCCTCGAGTGCCTTCTTCGCCGCCTCGGCGTCGTCCTTCGAGACGCCTTCCTTCAGCGTTGCCGGGGCGCCTTCGACGGCGTCCTTCGCTTCCTTCAGGCCAAGGCCGGTCAGGGCGCGCACGGCCTTGATGACCGCGACCTTGTTGGCACCAAACGAGGCCAGGACCACGTCGAACTCGGTCTGTTCCTCGGCTGGGGCCGCGTCGGCGCCACCACCAGCAGCCGGAGCCGCAGCGACGGCCGCCGCTGCAGTCACGCCAAACTTCTCTTCCATCGCACTGATGAGGTCGACGACCTCCATCACCGTCATATTGGCGATGGCGTCGAGGATGTCTTCTTTAGAAACCGCCATGGGCTCTTCTCCGATTCAATGATTCGTTGCAATGATTGATCGCTATCGCCGGGACTTCATGCCCGGAGCGAGGATCAAGCCGCCTCTTTCGCGTCGCGGACAGCACTGAGGGTACGCACCAGCTTGCTCGGGACCTCGTTGAGCGTCGTCGCCAGTTTCTGCGCCGGTGCTTTCATCACCGACATCAGCTGACTGATCGCCTCATCGTAGGTCGGCAGCTTCGCCAGCTTGCTGAGTTCGGAGCCATCCATGAGCGTTCCGCCGACCGCAATCATGCGGACCTGAAATTCCTTGTTATCCTTGGCGAAACTTTCAGCGACGCGGCCCACGGAGCCGGGGTCGGACTGTCCGAACGCAAGCAGCAGCGGACCACTCAGCGCCTCGTCCATGCAGGCAAAGTCAGTACCAGCCAGCGCACGCTTGGCCAGTGTATTCTTGACTACCCGGACATAGACCCCGGCTTTACGCGCTTCGACGCGCAGCTTAGTCAACTGCTCGACGGTCAGTCCGCGATACTCGGCACCAACCGCCGAGTGGGCGCTCCGAGCCACCTCCGCGACCTCGGCGACGATGCGTTCTTTCTGGGCAAAGGTCAGTGCCACAGACGTCACCTCCTGATCGATGTGACGTTAGACTGAAGGTCTAACTTAAGAAAATCAGTCCATCACTCCATGACGAGAACCTGATCATTGAACGTGTACCCTTGCCAGAGAACTGGTTCCGGGGCACCATCTGCGCAGGCAGCGATTAAGCCGAGCCACGCGCGTCCTCACGCGCGGATCAACGCCTGCGGTCTTTGACGGACGACGGCCACAGGGCCGCTGTCCCAAAGCTCGAGCGAGGCGGCGGCGTGCGTCTCGACGAGACACGCGCCGCTACCGAATCTTGCGACAGCGATCAGAACGCCAGCGCGCTGTGATCGATCGTTAGCCCCGGCCCCATGGTCGATGAGACCGTGACCTTCTTCATGTAAACACCCTTGGCCGCGCTGGGCTTGGCCTTGGCCAGATTGGCCAAGAGCGCCTCGAGATTTTCCCGGAGCTTATCGGCGTCGAAATCCATCTTGCCGAGCGGGCAGTGAATGATGCCGGCCTTATCGGTGCGATAGCGCACCTGACCTGCTTTGGCATTCTGCACCGCCTCGGCCACGTTCGGCGTGACCGTGCCGACCTTCGGGTTCGGCATCAGGCCGCGCGGACCGAGCAGCTTACCGAGCTGTCCAACGACCCGCATCGCATCGGGCGAGGCGATGACCACATCGAAATCCAGATTGCCGCCCTTCATCTCCTCGGCGAGGTCTTCCATGCCGACGCGATCGGCGCCAGCCTCGGTGGCCGCATCTGCATTTGCGGCCTGGGTGAAGACCGCGACGCGCACCTGCTTGCCAATGCCATGCGGCAACACGGTCGACCCACGCACCACTTGGTCGGACTTGCGCGGATCAACACCCAGGTTGACGGCGACATCGATATTCTCGATGAACTTGACGCTCGAGATCGACTTCAGGAGTTCAAACGCCTCTTCGGCCGCATAGGAACGACCGGCCTCCACACGCTCACGAATCGCCGTTTGACGTTTGCTCAGCTTTGCCATTACGCCACCCCCTCAACCTTCAGTCCCATGGCTCGCGCGCTGCCGGCGATGGTGCGGACCGCGCCCTCGAGATCCGCCGCATTCAGATCCGGCATCTTGGTGTTGGCGATCTCTTCGATCTGCGCGCGCGTCACCGTGCCGACGATGGCGGTATTCGGTGTGCTGCTGCCCTTGGCCACACCGGCTGCTTTCTTCAGCAGAATCGCCGCTGGCGGCGTCTTCGTGATGAAGGTGAAACTGCGATCCGAATACACGGTGATCACCACCGGCGTCGGCAGCCCTTTCTCGAGTTCTTGGGTCTTGGCATTGAAGGCCTTGCAGAACTCCATGATGTTGACGCCGTGCTGACCCAAAGCCGGACCGACCGGCGGACTGGGGTTGGCCTCGCCGGCCTTGACCTGCAATTTAATGTAGGCGGTGACTTTCTTCGCCATTCTGTTGAGGCTCCTGTGGGTGCAAACGCTGATCGCGCGACCAGCTCCCCGACGCGTGGACCGCGTATGACACGGCCGTGAACGAAATCAATGGGCGGTCGATCGCAAGGATCGGCCCATTGAGGATAAAAAGGCTTGAGTTAGCCCTTCTCGACCTGACTGAACTCGAGTTCGACAGGGGTCGATCGTCCAAAGATGGAGACCGAGACCTTGACCCGGCTCTTCTCGTAATCGACCTCTTCGAC